>JAZUMZ010000225.1:0-3831 GCA_045603885.1 Bacteroidaceae bacterium
GGTCTATAGGTCATTTTGCAGGATAAAATCTTCTGAGACATCGATAAATACTACCTTTGTGTGCGTTCAAGAACCCCATAAATGGTAGAAAATGTATAATGTAAAGTGCCCGGTGTGCGGTTCATCGCACACGATGAAGAATGGAAAGCGTAAAGGAGTCCAGCTTTACGTATGTAGAGAGTGTCGGTATCAGTTTCGCAACAATAAGGATGTGTCCCTGTCAGAGCTTTGGAGCGCCTATCAGGACGTAAAGCAGACCGTGTCCGAACTGGCTGCAGCACATGGTGTGAGCCAGTCCACTATCAAGCGCAGGCTTCGTGAAGTGGATAAGACATGGTCACAGCCTTCTCTTTCGGGTTCTGGTTTCGTGCATTTGGATGCAACTTACTGGGGGCACAACTGGGGTATTATGCTTGGCATTGACGAGGGGAGAGGTATGCCGCTCTATCTTGAGTTCATAAAGAGTGAAACGAACCAGGATTACAAGGATGCCGTTAGTAGCATAGAGGGAAGGGGATATATCATACGAGGCATCATCATCGATGGCAAAAAGAGCCTCTTCGACATATTCTCAGGCTACAAGATTCAGATGTGCCAGTATCACATGAAACAGATAGTGAAGCGTTATCTGACGCTTCATCCGAAGCTCCTGGCAGCCAGAGAGCTGAAAGCTCTGATGAGCAAACTGACAAAGATGGAGAAAGCCGATTTCGAGGCACAATATAATAGCTGGAAAGCGACATGGAAGGACACCTTAAACAGAAGGTCTCTGCTAAAGTCAGGAAAGACGCAGTTCACTCACCGGCGGTTGCGCTCAGCCATGCACAGCGTGGACTTCTATCTTCCTTATCTCTTTACCTACAAACTGCCAGAATGTAAGGGGATGCCCAATACCAACAATAAAATAGAAGGCACATTTACAGACCTGAAGAAGAACCTGAACAACCACAGCGGAATGTCACAGGAGAACCGCAAGCGGTTCATTTCTGGGTTTTTCTTGGCATTGACACAAAAGCTAAGCATGAAAAAGCAGGAGCCTCGTTGATAGAGACTCCTGCCCATGCTTGTCTTAGTGTACAGTCCTATTCCTCATGGAGTTGCTCCCCAGCAGAGCTCCATTATGCTTCAGACTGCAGAGCAAAGGTAAACAATTGTCAATAAACGGCCAACTAAAAACTGGATTTTCTTATCCTGCAATTTGACCCATTGAAACAAAGTACCTCTAAACTATCCTGCAAATTGACCTATACGCCGAAATTTCAGAGCAGCGAGCGCAATCAAGCTGGCTTGAATTGCCGAGTGACGAAATCCTGCAAAGCGAATTGGATAAAATTTCCAGTTCGGTTTTCTTTATTTTCGTGATTTAATCGTAACTTTGTGGAAAAGTAGAATAATCTTATGAGCGTAACAAAAATCTTCAATCAGCGGACAATAGAATCTTTGGCGTATTATGTATATGCCTTGGTTGACCCAAGAGATAATAAAATATTCTACATTGGAAAAGGTAAAGGAAACAGGGTCTTTCAACATGCGAAAGATTCCCTTAATGAAAATGACCAAAGCCTGAAGCTTGATATTATAAGAAGTATTCTAAAAGAAGGCAAACAAGTAAACCTTTATATATTACGTCATAATTTAACAGAAGAAGCAGCTTTTTTAGTAGAATCTGCCCTTATCGACTTACTGACTTTTAAAAAGTTTAACCAGACAAATCAATTGGCAAATATTGTTGCAGGACATTATCAATGGGATGAGGGAATTAAAGACGTTGACGAAATAAATGCAATATACAATTGTGAAAGTATAAAAATCAATCCAGGGGAAACCTTACTATTAGTCAGTCTTAATAGAAGTTTTAACCAAGCTAAAGCCAATGGTGTATATCGAAGGCTTGATATATATGAAGCAACGCGCAAGTATTGGCCTGTAGGTAAATATGAACCAAATGGAATAAAATACATTCTTGGAGTTTATAAAGGAGTTGTACGTTGTGTGATAGAAGTTGAGTCTTGGAAATGGACATTAGTCGCTGATGATGGTACGTTTTTTAAACGTGAAAGATGTATCTTTGAGGGAAAGGTTATAGAAAATTCACCATATCTGAACAAAGATGTTTCTGATTATCCCTTTGGCAGTGGTGGATCCATAAGATATATAAGATAAACATTTTTATCTGTCTTTCACAATCTCCCAATCAGCCCATATCTTTGTGCAAAAAATCACAAGGATATGCGACTGATTACCACCAACGACCAGCTTTATTCGCTGCTCCCCAACATCATGACAGTCGTCAAGGGGGAGCGCCAGCTTATAGACAAAATCGTACCGTTCATTGACGCTGCCGAGAAATGCCGGAGCAGCTAGAGCAGAAACGTCAAACTCGTTTGAATGTTTTGCCGAGTCGCGACAGCATTGCGTTATACGAAATGGCTAATCGATAACATTATGTCCGAGACAGTCTTCAATTCCATCTCAGACCGTCCGGACCCATCAACAGCTAAAGTCACGATGGCGCGAATCGTGGCTTTTGATGCCTTCCGCAATGCCGTACCACATTTGGATCTGATTCTCACTCCAAATGGATTCGGAATCGTAAACAATTCCAACATCGCTCCGGCAAGCAAGGAACGGGTGGGGAGACTGATTGCATCTCTGCTCTCCAACCGCGACGATGAGATTGAGGAGCAGTGAGCGAAATGCCAAACATGTTTGAGCATTTCCGAGTCGAGACGTAATCCTGCGAAGCGATATTGAGCATCTCATCTCTTTGCTCGTTCAGGAAGATGGGTGGACAGAAAGCGACCAAGGTCGCTTTTTCGCATCCACCATGTTCCCGAACATCGACGTCACCACAAAACTAACAAGTCAGTCGTGTGGCAGATGGGAACAGTACCTCACTGTGCGTGAGCAACTGATTCCCATCGAGGAGTTCTTTGCCAGGCAATACCTGTCAAAGCCACTCCTTGAAGTGCTACGCAATGAGGTGCAGACGGGAGTTTACCGCTCACCGCTGCATATCCATACAGCGAACATCCTACGTGCCGTGGAAGTACGCTGCCTGAAAACGCCCGACCCATGTTCGGCAATGCATTTTGAGCATTATTACCTCACAGATCTTGTCAACATCATCCGTAACAATCCGGATGATTTTGCCGAATGGCATACCTCTGAGACGGCAAAATTGTACGAACCAGAGATTTTTTTGAACAAAAAATGCGATAAAGGGTATTGGTTTTGAAAAAATTATTATAACTTTGTATAAGTTTAATAATAAATTTTTATGAAAAAATTATTTATAACATTATTCCTGTGCTTGCCCATATGTATAATAGCACAAAACTCACCTCACTATGTTGGGTTATGGTCATGTAATGACAATGTTACAAGATGGAGTTCAATTCGTAATGATTACATTTATAATGTTTCAGTCCGTTTGTATCTTAATATTTTTTTTGAAAACGAAAAGCCAATTGTTCGCATGAAAGAAGTCGAGAACGGAGGTTATAATGAAGTTTGGTATATTGATGATATAATAGTTTCATCATATAATCAAAATGAAATAATTTTTTATATAGACGGAGGTATATGGTGCAAACATTATAAGGTTACAAAAAAACAAAACACAGAAAAAATATCCTGCGTTTGGTATCCAACATATAAGGATAACACTCCTCCTGGAAAAGGTGGAGAATATATTATGAATAAAACGACTCCTGGGTGGTAATGAGCTTTATTTAGATTAAATTAATATTGTCTTTTCCGCATAATGGCCGTTTACCTACTTTTGCAGTAAGAAAACGGCTTTTATTATGCGTCAAATGACGAACGAAG
>JAZUMZ010000226.1:0-4064 GCA_045603885.1 Bacteroidaceae bacterium
ATACAGAATAATTCTGTAACTTTGTCCGCGGTGAGCATAGCGATTATTGTTTGTTATACTTTTAATTGAGCACTTAAAGTTACAACAATTTTCGCTAATCACCAAATTTACAAGCAATTAAAATTCGTCGAACTCACGTTATCTTATAAAAGCAATAATGAACAAGCATACATTCCTCAACATCATCTTCGTCGTTATTACAATACTTTTCGGCACTCCATCTGCTTACGCCGACATCATAAAGGGGCGCGTGGTGGACGCAGAGACAAAGGAGCCGTTGCCTGATGCCTCGGTAACGCTGACGCAGAAATACGACATGGGGTCATCAACGGCATGGGGCAAGGCCGACTCATTGGGCGTGTTCTATCTGTATGCCGATGGGAAGTGCACCATCGAAGCTTCGATGCTGGGCTACTATTCGAAGTCGAAGACGGTGCTGGTGATGAGCGACAGCCGTAAGGACACGCTTGACATTGGCGATATTGAGATGAAAATGTCGCCGCAGATGCTGAAGATGGTGGAGGTGACGGGACGCGCCAGACGCTTTACCGTGCGGGGCGACACCATCGTGTTCCACCCCGAGGCATTCCACCTGCAAGAGGGCGCACGGCTCGACGAACTCATCAGCCAGTTGCCGGGCGTGGAAGTTGACAGCGAAGGCCACATGTCGTGGAACGGCAAGCCAATCCGTCTGACAATGGACGGAGAGGGCATGATGGGTGGCGACCGGTTGATGAGTCAACTGCCAGCCGAGGCCGTGCAGGACATCAAGGCGTACAACAAGGCATCCGAATTTTCGGAACGAACGGGCAAAGATGACGGCACGCAGGACATGGTGCTTGACCTCACCATCAAGCCTGGCTTCCTCGACCGCTGGTATGGCGACGTGACGGCAGGTTACCAGACGCCAGAATACTACGAGGGCGAGGTGACGATGAATCGCCTCTCGAAGACCGACCCCGTGATGGTGTTCGCCAATGCCAACAACATCGACAAATCCATCAGTAAGACCATGGGCGGAAGGAGCAGCAGCTGGGGCAACGGCTACGGACATGACCAAGGCGGCGCCGCTGGCTATCAGCACAAATGGAACAGAAAGGAAGGCACACAGGAATTGAAAAGTCAATACTCTGTTACGGGCGCTTTGGATCATGAAGACAACTGGGGCACCTCACACTCAGAGACGGAGAACTATCTGCCAAACACCGCCGCAACGCGCACCACAAGCGAGACGTACCACCGCGATCACAGGCTGAACCCCGGTCTGAACGCCGACATGCGTTGGGCCAGAGACTCGCTGAACACGTTTTCCTTGAGTGTCGGCGTAGGGCATAAGAAAAAACGCTCGCACAGTAGGCAAACCACCGAACAGGAGGAAATGACAGCGGGCGGCTACATGCCGACGCTCTCACAATACGTGGGAAGCCACAGCGACGGACACGAGACCGTACTCAGCACAAGAGCCGGATGGGAGCATTACGTCAAAGACGGATCGCTCGGTGCAAGCATCCAACTGGACTATACCGACGGGAAGAGCAACAACTGGACGGAACGCACTGTCACCTCGCACATTGCCTCGCTCAATTCCTCAAAGTTGAGCCAGTTCTTCACCTCGGCGACCTCAAATTTCAAAACAGGAGCCGAGGCACATCACGCCCGCTGGCTCACTAAGAAATGGATGATGCGGATACAATACAACTTCAATCACAGGCACGAAAAAAACGACCGCGACTTCATGACCGACGGAGTGGCCGATGCCGCAAACTCCTATCGAGATCGCTACACAATCAACAGTCACTCACTGCAAATGTCTTCCACCATCAATCTCGCCCCGCTGCAAATCATGCCCAGCGTCAAGACCAGATGGCTGCGTGAGAGCCAGGACTACCAGCGCGGAATGCTCGACACCGCCGCCGTGCGCCACTCCTTCCTCGTAGACCCGTCGCTGCGGACAACGCTGAAACTGAGCAAGACCGTAGGCTTTGAACTGAACTACAGTTTCAGCACGTCGAAACCACAGATTCTACAGACCATCGGCTACCGCGACCTCACCGACCCGCTCTTCATCACAGAGGGGAATCCCGATCTGAAAGCCACCCACAGGCACAACGTAAGACTCTCGTACAACATGGTGCTCGCCCGCAGCCAGACCTTGCTCAGTGCCAGCATCGCCTTTAATACCAGCGACCGCGACCGTGTGACGGCACTCAGCTACAACCCCGCAACCGCCGTCTATGTCAGCCGTCCAGAGAACGTCCGAGGCAGTCACACATGGGAATACCGTCTCAATATTGACCAAGCCCTCGGCGAGATGTTCCGTCTGGAGAACGACTTCCGGCTCAACACCGGGCAGCACTACGGCTACCTGACTCTGCTGCCCACGCAGACCGAGCGGACGTTGAACCGCCAAACCAACTTTCACCCCAAAGACCGCCTCACCCTCTCCTTCAACAAGAACTGGCTCAAGGCTTCCGTGTTCGCCATCATCGAGGCCGACCGCTTGCGCTTCTCAGCCTCGCCCGAGCAGAACACCACGCTTTGGGACAACCAATTCGGCATCAAAGCCGAGGCTACCGTGAGCAACTTCGTCTTCGCGTCCGACCTCACCGAGACCACCCGCCGAGGCTATGCGGCTCAGTCGATGAACCGAAACCTGCTACTCTGGAATGCAGCCGTCACGTGGAAAGTCTTGAAGAACAAGGCTCGTTTGAAACTGGAGTTCGAGGATATCCTGAACAAGCAGGACAGCTTCCGCAGCGAGCATACCGCCTACCAGCACAGCACCTCGTGGAAGGACTTCCGCCATCACTACGTCATGATCAGCTTTACATATCACTTGGATGCGAAGAAAAAGGATTAGCACACTGGTTCTTATGAGCGTATCTTCCCATTTGTATCTGTAGCGATCAACGAGTAGATATTCATATCATTAACGTGAGTTCGACGAATTCAAAATAGAGTAAGCTGTGTATCTAATGTCCTTTGTACATTGATACACGGCTTTTTCGGAAACATACAATATGCGGCAATAGCTCCCAACATGTTTACGATAAAATTGTCAAAGCAGCGATGTCTTGAATGCTCCACTTGTGCAATATTCTTAAGTTCATCATTAACAGTTTCAATGATAGCTCTTTTACGTAACAACAATTTATCCGAAACACTCATCAAAGCTCCTTTCATATTACTTTTCAGCTTGGTTATGAGCTGTATACCATTTACGAAGAGTTTCTGAAAGAGTTCCTTGCTGACATATCCCTTGTCACCAACGAGTTTGCCATATATAAACTCCATAAATGATTTGTACTCCAGAGGTTTCCGATCATCCACATCCCCTGGGGTTATCATGAAGTTGAGTAATTCTCCTTTCTCATTACAGATTAGATGAAGTTTGAATCCAAAGAACCATCCCATCGAACATTTCCCTCTCTGTGCTATACCTTTAAATGTCTTGTGGATATGTATCCTCTGATTGCGGCATACACGCAGAGGGGTACTGTCTACAAAACTGATACCTGTGCATCTGCCTAGCAGAACCTTTTTGATAAACAAGGCAAGAGGGATAGCAACATCTCTTTCCAGTTCAACAAAACGATTATATGAGACGACCTTTGGGAAAAGTCCGCGCAGATGTTTACATACCTTTTCAAGATAGAAGTGTTTAAGACACCGGTAACCGGAATCGTGAAACAATACCATGATAAGCATGATTTCTGCCTTTGACATGGTTGAATCACGATGGTAAGGGCGTTTGTTTTCACTTTTCAGCGTATATTTTGCTGTCATCTTATCAAAAAACTTGCAGAAATCATCTGCCATACAGAATAATTCTGTAACTTTGTCCGCGGTGAGCATAGCGATTATTATTTGTAATTCTTTGTAATTGAGCACTATAAAGATACAATAATTTTCGCTAATCACCAAATTTACAGACAATTAAAATTCGTCGAACTCACGTTATTTAAGGCCTACGGACATCTGTCTGAAACGAAGTCCAACGCCCGTAGGAGCCAAAGTCAACTCCTGAATTCCTGAACTCCAAATTCATAATTAAGGGAAGCTCC
>JAZUMZ010000227.1:0-1965 GCA_045603885.1 Bacteroidaceae bacterium
TACGCAGAGGATCGTGTGCCATATCTGCAGATTTCGCCCCTCGTTATAGAACAATCGTTGCCTACCCAACTGCATACCGAGGATAAATAGGCAGAGCAACTGCGTCAGTCGCCCGCTGAACACGTTGAAACGGAAGTTCAGTTCAAACCCGTAGCGCAGATTGACGAGCGTGTTCTCCCAGAATGTACCATGCTCATGCGCATCAACAATCTTGCCATAGATTTCCCAAAGCGTAGAATGGTCCATCGTGGTACCCGTCAGCAGACAGAATAATTCCACAGGTTGGATAGCCAACAGGGCGATTATGCACCAGACGGCTCGCGACGGCAGATAACTGATGGGAATGAGCAGCATCCCGTAGACGGCATAGAGCATCAGAATGTCACCATCGTAAAAAGCCACATTGATCACACCAAACACGAAGAGGAGACACATGCGCCAGGCAAAGCGTCCAGAGAAAGAACGGCCCTTCTGCTGCTGGTTGTCATTCATAATAAAAAAACTAAGTCCGAAGAGCATGGCGAAGATGCCGTACATCTTACCCGACAGCAACCAAGCCAGAACGTCAGCCACCGTCTGGTCAGATGGCAGCGTGTGAAGGATAGGCTCTTCCGTAAAGATGTTGAAGTGCTCCACTGAGTGATACAATATGATACCAGCGACGGCGATACCCCTCAAGGCATCAGCCACGTCAATACGGGTGTTAGGTAGATTGCGGGTTTTATACATAAAGGAAGTTGTGTTATTATGCGTTTTTTACAAAATGGACGTAAGCAAGGACAAGAGCGCCAATGACTATCACAAAAGAAAGGAAGATGAGGTTCGTCAGCACGATATACCACAGCAGCCGACGCTTGGAGTAGCCCGTCAATTGCTTGAGGGCCACAAAGATCATGATGATAGAGAGCAACTTAAAAACATCAGACAAGAGGCCAAAGGGCATCAGGGTGGCCAGTATGCGATAGATACTGTACGTGTTTGAAGTATATACCAGCGCCACCAGATATTCGGAATATCTCAGGTCTGGTATAGCAGGACTCCTACGGAAAAACAGGTATAGCGGAGCGGATATCAGCACGAGAATAGCAAAGGAGAACAGCGACGGATTCTTCTTTTCGAGTGCAGTGATAGTCTTTGGAATCTTTTGTATGAACTGCATGGTCTTGACGTCTCTCTCGTCACCTTCTATTTTCCAGTTATCCGCTATTTCCTCTTTCGCAGTCTCAGTCTTTTCCTCAAGATCCAAACTGATGCCATGGGAGAGCAAGAACGAGAAGGTGGCCAGAATGAAGAACATCTTGAACGGTGGGAAATAGGCCGACTGGCATCCGCCGATATAGTCGCGAATCATATAGCCCGGCCTCAGCAGTAGGTCACGGATGGTGCGGAACATACCGCGATTGCCTATGCCCCAGATATCGAGGAACAGCAAAAAGGCCGTCTTAAACGAGAACCGCCCAACGCGAGCCGACTGTCCGCAACGAGGACAGAAATTGCCCTGAAACTCCGTACCGCACGACTGGCACGTGTGTGTCATATCTGACTGTGGAGCCACCTTGTGCGGTGTCTGCTGCCAGATGCTGAAGGCCCGCTTCTTCACGGCCCAACTTCTCTTGTCTGTCAATAGTGTCGTCATTGCCATTTCCTTTTCGACTGCAAAGGTACGAATAGTTGCCGACATTACCAAATTTCTGGGTTATTCTGCAGGGTTTTGTGACGAGTGGTGCGATTATTTTAGCCTTCCATTTAGGATCCTGTTCCTGATGCATTTCACGGCAGGCTTGTAATAGTCTGTTTCCATCGCTTCGAGCGTGCGTTTCAATTCATCCATCAGTTCTGGATAGAATTTGCACATACGGAAGGCGAGTTTCATGCAGACTGACTGAATGCCAGGATACTCCTCGACATCCATCATGTGCTCGAAGCAGAAATCAAGAAAGTCCGTCCGCAAGTCGTCCTCCTTCA
>JAZUMZ010000228.1:0-7650 GCA_045603885.1 Bacteroidaceae bacterium
TGAAGACAGTGTTCACAATGCGCCGCAAGATGCTCCGCAACGGCATGAAGCAGATATTAGGCCCGGGGCATCCCCTCCTCTCCGACCCGATTATGGACAAACGCCCTGAACAGCTGTCGATATCGGACTTTATCCAGCTGACTGAGAGAGTAAGTCTCTCACATCCATCATAAGGCTTATCTGCCCCGCGAATGTCGGGCTGGAATACTTCTCCACAGCCACATGCCTCACCTGTTGCGAGAACACTTTCAGATCCTTGATACACACCCCATGTCCAAGGTCGAGCTCCCCCTCCGGCTTGAACTTGTCAATCCATCGTACAAGTTCCTCTGCCTCTTCTTTTGTATAAGTGCGTTTAAAATGTTCGTGCATATTAAGCTTTTTTCTTGTTCAACAACTTGACAATTATCTCCGCGGTTCTTTCAGAGGCTCCTGCAGGTCCGAGTATCCTGCGCATTTCCTTATAGTCGCCCAACATCCGCTCACGCTTGTCGCCTCCAGGAAGGACAGACTTCAGTTCACTGGCAACACGCTCCACGTTCATATCATTGGCTATCAGTTCCTTAACAACCTCCTTGTCACAAATCAGGTTGACAAGTGATATAAACTTCACTTTAACCACCAGTTTCTTAATCAGTTTCCAAAACCCTCCACCTGAGATATAGTAGCAAACCACCTGCGGCGTGTTGAGCAAGGCTGTCTCCAATGTGGCTGTGCCGCTGGTGACCAATGCGGCTACAGCGTTCTCGGCAATTTCGTATGTCTTGCCAAACTCCACTTCCGCATCGACTCCATCGGGGATAAACCTCTTATAAGTCTCAATGGGTATGTTGGGTGCACCGGCTATGACCAGACGGTATTGTCCAAACCTGGATGCCGCAAGCAGCATACGTCCAAGATTCTTTTTAATTTCCTGAGTGCGGCTTCCCGCGAGAACAGCTATTACGGGTTTTTCGTCACCGGGACTCCCATCCATTTTATTCCCGGAAGCTCTGTAGTTCTCCACTGCGTCCACACACGGATTGCCGACATAGTGGATTTTGTAGCCATGTTTCCCCTCAAAGAAATCCACCTCGAAGGGCAGGATGGAGAAGAGCTCGTCAACATACAGTTTTATCTGTTTTATGCGGTGCTCTTTCCATGCCCAAATCTTGGGAGATATATAGTAATAGACAGGAATATCGCTGTGAGTCTTCACATACTTTGCCACAGGAAGGTTGAAGCCTGGATAGTCAACCAGTATGAGCACATCGGGCTTCCACGCGATAACATCTTCCTTACACTGCCTCATGTTCTTGAGAATGGTTCTTGCATGCATGAGAACTGGAATGAAGCCCATATACGACATTTCCTTGTAGTGCCTCACGAGCGTGCCACCCACATTTTTCATCATGTCGCCACCATAAAACCTGAATTCAGCCTCTTGGTCGATTGCCTTCAGGGCTTTCATGAGATTGGAGGCATGCAGGTCACCTGACGCCTCACCGGCAATAAGATAATATCTCATAGACGTAAATTTTCAACAAATTTAGTGTTTTTTGTCGTTATTCAGAAAGAAAGTGGTTAATTTTTACATGATATTAAATAAAAATTAGTAATTTTGTATCACAAAAATAACCAAAACAAATAATATTATGGAAATATCTGCATTAACTCCCCAGTTGGTCTGGAAGAACTTTTATGCATTGACACGCATCCCCCGTCCTTCAGGCCACACAGCCGCCGTTGCCGACTTTCTTGTTCAGTTTGGCAAGAACTTAGGTCTGGAATCATTCAAAGACGATGCCGGCAACGTGGTTATCCGCAAGGATGCCACTTCTGGTTATGAGAACTTAGAGACCGCCATTCTTCAGGCTCACATGGACATGGTTCCACAGCCGTTGGACGGTCCCCACAATTTTGAGACAGACCCCATTGAGACATATATAGACGGTGAATGGGTATATGCCCGCGGCACCACCCTCGGCGCTGACGACGGCATGGGCGTTGCCGCAGCCATGGCTGTGCTTGAGGACACAAACGTTGCCCACGGCCCAATTGAAGTACTAATCACAGCCGACGAGGAAACCGGCATGTTCGGCGCCCGCGGTTTAGCCGCCGGCACACTCCGTGGCAAATATCTTCTCAACCTCGACTCTGAGACAGAAGGGGAGATTACGATTGGCTGCGCTGGCGGCCAGGACGTTGAATGCAAGTTGGAATACGACGAGATGGATGTTAACCCTGAGGGTATGACTTCGTATAAGATCAGCATCGACGGACTCAAGGGAGGTCACTCAGGACTGGAAATCAACGAAGGACGCGGCAACGCCAACAAGTTGATGGCCAGAGTACTGAACACGTTGATTGACGCAGGCTGCTGCTGGCTCTCCTCTTGGAACGGAGGAACGATGCGCAACGCCATTCCACGCACAGGCGAGGCTATAGTCCTTGTCCTTTCTGGCAAAGAGGAGCAGATGAAGTCCATCATTGCCGAACAGCTCTCAATATTCAACGAGGAATATATCTGTCAGGAAGAGGGAAAGATTACCATCGACGTAGCACCTTGCGCCATGCCTTCCAAAGCTATGCCCGACGAAGTTCAGATCAACCTGGTCAACGCGGTGCTTGCCGCCCACGACGGAGTTCTTCGCAACATCCCCACGGTTCCACATATCGTTGAGACATCATCCAACCTCGCTATCGTACGTGCCGGCAATGGCCTGACAGAGATTGACATACTTGCCCGCAGCTCTTCCGACACTATGAAGGCTTACCTGTGTGAGTCATTGCGCAGCTGTTTTGAGCTTGCCGGTATGGACGTTGAGTTTGTAGGCGGATATGGTGGTTGGCAGCCCAACACCAGCTCACCACTGGTTGCCAACATGTCTTCTGTTTATGAGAAGATGTACGGCCACAAGCCAAAGGTTGAGGTTTGCCACGCCGGACTGGAGTGCGGCATTATCGGCATGACATATCCGGATATGGACATGGCATCGTTCGGTCCGACCCTTCAGTCTCCCCACACTCCGTCGGAGCGCTGCCACATACCATCGGTAGCCAAATTCTATGATTTCCTTGTGGAGATGCTCAAGAACATACCCTCAAAATCATAAAACCGCGATAAATCAATCCCATCGTGCCACTAAAGAAGAATAAAAACCTGAAATTATACTATTCCGTAGGCGAGGTAGCCGAGATGTTCGGAGTCAACGAGAGCACCCTGAGATTCTGGGAGAAGCAATTTCCCAATATATCTCCGGGCAAGAACAGTTTTGGTGCCCGCCAGTACACCCAAGACGACATAAAAGAAATCCGGAAGGTTCACCACCTTCTGAAAGAACGCGGCTTAACGATGGAGGGTGCGAGAATGAACATTCGTCAGCAACGCGGCGCCTCAGACGACGTAAAGACCGACGTGATTGAGCACCTCAAGTTCATCCGCGACGAGCTGATGGAAATCGGCAAGGCTCTTGGCGGATTAAGTTAATCTCAGGACAAAACACCATAACCCATGGAAACAAAAAAACAAATCAGCACATCGGTTAAAACGCTTATTGACAACTGCGTAAGTAAGATGCGCCAAGTTTACAAAGACGAGGAGATTACAGATTTCTATGTCTTCATCGACCTCGCTTCTAACGAGTTGCGTATAGTGGACGACAACGAGCTCCTGCTCTCAAGCCACCCCATCCTTCCCGACGGAGTCGTGACAGAAGAAGAAGAGAGTGACGATATGGGCGACTTGAAATCCGACGTAATTGCAGTTATGAGACAGGAGCTTCAAACCGCGAGCAAATCCCATGCATTCGACGGTGTGAATGTATTCCATCCTTTCTCCTTTGTCTTAGAGGACGACGACACCATGGAAGACCTTCTGATAGTGGACGATGCCAACGTCATCATAGGCGACGAGCTTCTCAAAGGCCTTGACGACGACTTAGACTCCTTCTTGGAGGAGTTGATGAAGGAATAATCCCTTACAAATGTATTTCAGCAAACCATGAAAGAATAAGCACAAATTCAAAAAAAAATGTTATTCAGATTCAGTATAGACTATCACACCCAATGGGGTGAGGACATCCGCCTCCAGTCAGGCGACAAAGAATACAATATGCACACCATTGACGGTGTGATATGGACAGTGGAGATCGACATGCCCGCCAAATCAGGCATTTTCTCCTACAATTATGCATTGTACAGAGACGGCAAGTTCGTGTGGCGCGAGTGGGAGGTATCTCCCCACACCATCTTCATCCCAGCAGAGCCGAAGAGCAAATCCAAAAACAAAAACGCCAATAGCAGCACACACTCGTTTTTCGTTGAGGACTTCTGGAGACCGATTCCCGACAACCTCCCGCTATATTCATGCGCCTACACCGATGTCGTGGCAAGTCATGAGCAAAAGAGCCTCTCCGACCTTTCATATTATCCTATGACCCTGCAGCTCCGCATTCAGGAGCCACGCCTGTCAAAAGATCAGCGACTGGGAATCTGCGGCAATACGACGCAGCTGGGCAACTGGGAGACAGCCGTTCCGATGACTATGACCGGTCTTCAAGAGTGGACAATAAACATCAACACCGACGAGCTGTTTCACCCGCTTAAGTACAAGTACGTGATTCTCAATCCCAATGGAGAGATTATGTCATGGGAGGAGGGCGCCAACCGCTATATAGACAAGCTGATAATCAACGGCAACAGCCAGACATGGATAAAGCATGAGCGCCCTGCCCGCTTCTCGTTTCCCAACTGGAAATGCGCGGGAGTGGTGATTCCTGTATTCTCGCTACGCACCGAGCGCAGCTATGGAGTCGGCGACTTCGGCGACCTGAAGGACATGATCAGTTGGGCGGCGTCTGTAGGAATGCACGTAGTTCAGATTCTGCCAATCAACGACACCATGATGTCGGGCAAATGGCAGGACTCCTATCCTTACAACTCTATTTCCATTTATGCCTTCCATCCGCTCTATGCCGACCTCGGAGCCCTTCCCAAGCTCAACGACAAGCTGAAGATGGAGGAGTTCAAGATCCGCCAGCAGGAGATAAACCGCAATCCTGTAATGGACTACGAGGTGTCTATTGCTATAAAAATGGAATATTTCCGCTTAGTCTATGCCCAGGAATGGGAGACTGTGAGCCAGAGTCCCGACTTCAAGCAGTTTTTTGAGTCTAACAAGAGTTGGCTTGTGCCCTATGCCGCATTCAGCTACCTTCGCGACCAATATGGCACTCCCGACTTCCACAACTGGCCGAGCCACAAAAACTACAACAAGTCTGACATCAACCGCCTCTGCTCTCCCCGCAGCAAGCACTTTGAGGGCGTGGCCCTGTATTACTTCATACAGTATCAGCTTCACTTGCAACTGACCGACGTACACAACCACGCAAAGTCGTGCGGTGTAATCATCAAGGGTGACATTCCCATCGGCATCAGCCGCACGAGTGTGGAGGCCTGGAGCGAGCCCCATTACTTCAATATGGACTCACAGGCCGGTGCTCCACCCGACGCATTCTCCGTAAACGGTCAGAACTGGGGATTCCCCACCTACAACTGGCATGAGATGTCGCTCGACGGATATTCGTGGTGGAAACGCCGCTTCAAGAAGATGGCTGAGTATTTCGACGCCTACCGCATAGACCATGTACTCGGATTCTTCCGCATCTGGGAGATACCCAGCCACTCCGTCCACGGCCTGCTCGGACATTTCTCTCCCGCCCTGCCTCTGAGCCAGAGCGAGATTGAGGGCTACGGACTGCATTTCAACCGCAAGGTGATGACCCAGCCCTATATCAACGACGATATCCTGTATAATATTTTCGGTTACAGGGCCGACCTTGTCAAGACCATTTACCTCGACAACGTGGGCAGTGTGACCAACGAGGCTGCGCTCAACGCCTTCGGCGGTGTGAACGGGCTGTATAAACTGAAACCGGAATATGACACCCAGCGCAAGGTTGAGAGTGCGTTTGCCGGCAAAGACGACACAGACTCTGTTTCCCTGCGCGACGGGCTTTATTCGCTTATCAGCAACGTCCTCTTTGTTGTAGATCCTGAGAATCCTCACGGCTATCATCCCCGCATCATAGCCAACCAAGACTATGCCTTCCGCTATCTCAGCGACAGCGACAAATATGCATTTGAAAGGCTCTATGAGGACTACTTCTATCACCGCCACAACGACTTCTGGCTTGATGAGGCCATGAAGAAGTTGCCTATGCTTACCCAATGCACCCGTATGCTGGTATGTGCCGAGGACTTAGGCATGGTGCCCGCCTGCGTGCCTGTGCTTATGGATCGTCTGAAGATTCTGAGCCTTGAGATTCAGAGCATGCCGAAAGCATTAGGTGTGGAATTCGGTCATCTAAGCGAGAACCCCTACCTCTCCGTAGCCACAATATCAACCCACGACATGGCTACCCTGCGTCAGTGGTGGGAGGAAGACCCGGATCGCAGCCAGAGTTACTATAACAACTCGCTGCAAATCGACGGAATAGCACCCGCAACCCTTCCTGACTGGCTTGCCGAGAAGATTGTGAGCCGTCATCTCTACAGCCCATCGATGCTCTGTCTTCTGTCTCTCCAAGACTGGCTCGCAATCGACGAGACGGTTCGCAACCCCGACGCCAACGGTGAGCGTATCAACATCCCGTCGAACCCACGTCATTACTGGCGTTGGCGTATGCATTTGACCATCAGCGACCTGGCAAAGAACCATGAGTTGTGCAACCACATACACGAATTGATAGAACACTCCAACAGATAAAACATTTCTCATCTGCCCTACCCCTTTAAGGGCAAGTCCTTTACCAGACATACGATGACAAATATAAAACTGAAACCTCAATACAAGTTCCTCATGACGTTTTTAATCGTCATGGGGTTCTTGGCAATAATAAGACATGCGTTCAAACCCGAAATACCGTCATACGACTTCCAGACATCGGCCATGCTGCCCACAGAAGTGACGGAACTGCCCACAGAGGAAATGATGTCAGAATCCAAGGAGGAAAGCCAAGTGGAGACAAAAGTCAACGTGCCTAAGCCAGAACCCAAAACTCCGTCGGCGGCAATTGTGTTTGAAAGCGACTCCGCGCGTCAGGCTTATGAGGACTCTATGCGGCTTGACAGCATTAGAAAACGTAACACCCCGCTGTTCAGGGAAAGCGGTAAAATCTGGAGTTACGATGAATGTCTGCCCGATACTCAGGAGCAGCATATAGCTGCTGCTCGCCGTCTGGGCATCAAGCCTGTCGCCACCCACCAGCAGGTGCTTGACCTGGCTGCCGCCGACAAACTGGTCTCCATCAACCAATCTCCGTTTTATGTGGTGGAGCGTCTGAAATACTCCATGCCTTATCTTGTGCCGTCCGCACGCGACTTGCTGACCCGTATCTCACTGAATTTCCTGGACTCGCTGGAGTCAAAAGGGCAGAAGCCATATCTTCCCATCATAACTTCTGTCTTACGCACCACCGACGACGTGAGCAAACTGACTCGTAACAACAGCAACGCCACCGAGAACTCATGCCACAGCTACGGCACGACATTCGACATCACCTACAGTCGGTTCATGCCTCTTACAGGCATCCCCACGCCCACCGACAGCGCCGAATGGATACGCGGAGCGTTGAAAATCACCCTCGGAGAGGTGTTGTTCGACCTCCG
>JAZUMZ010000229.1:0-2920 GCA_045603885.1 Bacteroidaceae bacterium
AGCGAGCTTTCAGAAGTGCTTCCAATCAAAATCAACTTATCATCTACATTTATTATTCTCTAATTCTCTAATTCTTGATTTATTAAACAGGTTCGAAGTAGGTGTCGGGTTTGTTGGGATCAAAGATCTCGTTGCAGTACATCACCGTAACCAAATCTTCAGTATCGCTCAAGTTAATAATATTGTGCGTATATCCCGGGAGCATGTGAACAGCCTCAATCTTGTCGCCACTCACTTCCCACTCCAGCACCTTGCCCTCAGGGTCGTTCAAGTTCCTTTGCTGGATGAGTCCATGACCTTTCACCACAATGAACTGCTCGAACTTAGTGTTGTGCCAGTGCTGGCCCTTGGTGATACCAGGCTTGGAGATATTAATTGAAACCTGACCACTGTTCAAAGTATGCACTAATTCTGTAAATGAGCCACGGTCATCCACATTCATCTTGAGCGGGAAGGCGGTCTTCTCATAAGGAAGATAACTCAAATAGGTACTGTAGAGTTTCTTGGCAAAGCTACCTGACGGAATCTCGGGAATCATCAGGGTCTTAGGCTGCTCAGCAAACTCATAAAGCAGTTCAACTATGCGACCAAGTGTCACTTTATGTGTAATGGGAGCAAAGCAATAGCGATAAGCCCCCAAGCCCCCTGAAGGGGAGTGTCCAACCCCATCGGCAATCTCCCCTTTAGGGGGACAGGGGGCAGGTATTACTTCGAGACCATCGAATTCACACCGATGTTCTTTGCCTTCAAGTGCATCCAGCATTTCTGCAACGAGGTCATCGATATACAGCAGTTCCAGCTCTACAGCAGGGTCATTCACCTGAATAGGCAGGTCGTTGGCAATGTTATTGCAGAACGTGGCCACTGCTGAGTTATAGTTGGGCCGACACCACTTACCAAACAGATTCGGGAAACGATATATCAGCACCTTTGCACCCGTTTCTTCCTGGTATTTCAGGAAAAGATCTTCACCAGCTTTCTTAGAACGGCCATATTCCGATTTACCAAATCTTCCTGTCAACGATGCCTGCTGTGACGAACTTAGCATCACAGGACAAGTATTCTTATACTTCTTCAGCGTATCTAATAGCGTTGAAGCAAATCCAAAGTTTCCTTCCATAAACTCAGAAGTTTCCTTTGGTCTGTTCACACCAGCCAAGTTAAACACAAAGTCTGCTTTCTGACAGTACTCATCCAGCAACGACGGATCAGTATCAATGTCATACTCAAAGACCTCCTCAATCTTCAAGTCCGGCCTTGTCCTATCCTTCCCGTCTCTTATATTATATAAGGTAGCACAAAGATTCTTGCCCACGAATCCTTTAGCACCAGTTAGTAATATCTTCATAATATCCGGCCCCCGAGCCCCCTAAAGGGGAGCGTTTTCGTTGAGGGCAATTTTTATTTTGGTTAATACTAAATCAATTCCATTAAAGAGTTCCTCGTTTGTGAATCGAATAACTCTATACCCCATATTCTGTAGATCCGCAGTACGTTGTTCATCACTTATTTGTTGTTCCGGCAAAGAATGGTATCCGCCATCCAACTCAATAATAAGCATCTTTTCCAAACAGGCAAAGTCAGCGATATACTGTCCAATGATGTGTTGCCTACGAAACCGGACGCCAAGCTGTTTGTTGCTCAAATAAAACCATAACAGTCTCTCAGCCTCCGTAGGATTATTCCTATTTTCTTTAGCGAACGCCCATAGCAAAGGGTATTCTATCACATCCGCAGAATGTCTAACACTACCCTTCATAAACGGTATCTACTATGAAAACTCCCCTTTAGGGGGTCTGGAAACCACACTCCCCTTTAGGGGGCTTGGGGGCTTTTACACAAGATTAGGTATTCCGTTCAGCTCATTCTGGATATACGTCAGGGAAGCGATTTTCTCCTTCGTCTCCTCAAGATTCAGACGGCGTGTGTTGTCGGAGTTGAACTCCTCAATCTCCGCCCGTTTGGTATCACCGTCCTTGAAGTACTTGTCGTAGTTCAGATCGCGGTTGTCAGCCGGCACGCGGTAGAAGTTACCCATATCCTCGGCTTTTGCGCATTCCTCCTTTGTCAGCAGCGTCTCATACATCTTCTCGCCGTGACGGATGCCAATCACCTTGATCTCCTCTTTCTTGCCACCAAACAGCTCACACACTGCTTCAGCCTGAGTCTGAATAGTACAAGCAGGTGCCTTCTGCACCAAAATATCACCATTCTGGCCATGTTCAAAAGCAAACAGTACAAGGTCAACAGCCTCTTCAAGACTCATGATAAATCTCGTCATCTTAGGCTCTGTGATAGTAATAGGATTGCCCTTACGAATCTGGTCTATCCAGAGAGGAATAACGCTACCACGACTGCACATTACATTACCATAACGGGTGCAGCAGATTTTGGTATCTCCTGAGAGACGACTTTTAGCCACGGCAATTTTCTCCTCAATGGCTTTGGTGATACCCATAGCATTGATAGGATAAGCAGCCTTATCTGTGCTCAAACAGATGACGCACTTCACGCCTGCATCAATGGCTGCATCCAACGTGTTGTCCGTTCCAATCACATTGGTCTTTACCGCCTCCATAGGGAAGAACTCACAGCTGGGCACCTGCTTCAGGGCGGCGGCGTGGAACACGTAATCCACACCCTGCATGGCGTACTTCAGCGTGCTCCTGTTGCGCACGTCACCGATGTAGAACTTAATCTTGTTGGCCACCTCCGGCATACGTGCCTGGAAGTCATGCCTCATATCGTCCTGCTTCTTCTCATCGCGTGAGAAGATGCGGATCTCCCCGATGTCTGTACGGAGGAACCTGTTCAACACTGCGTTACCAAACGATCCCGTACCTCCCGTGATGAGAAGGGTTTTGTCCTTAAAAACACTCATAGTAGAAAATATTTTTTGATTATTGATGAATTCAGTAAT
>JAZUMZ010000230.1:0-39130 GCA_045603885.1 Bacteroidaceae bacterium
AACAGTTCTATGACATTACCCACAAGAGCGAGGAAAGGTTTGAAGAATATCAACGCCCAGATCACTCCGAAGACATTGAATATGGTATGTGACATCGCCGCCCTTTTCGCCTGGGTGTTTCCGACGGACGCCGCTATATTCGCAGTGATGGTTGTTCCGATATTCTCACCCAACACCATGGCACAACCCATATTGAATGGTATCCAGCCCATACTGAGCATAATAAGGGTAATGGCCATAGTCGCAGACGAAGACTGAAGTACAAGAGTCAGGACCGTACCTAAAAGAAGGAATATAAGTACCGAACCGAATCCGTGTCCCGACCAGGCCTTTACAAATTCAAGCACCTGCGGGGTTTCATTAAGGTTTGGAACCGACTCCTTCATAAACGATAGTCCGAGGAAAAGGAGGGAGAATCCCACCACAAGCTCACCTATGTTGCGCCTCTGGCTCTTCTTTGAATTCGAACAAAGGAAGCCGACCAGCATCAAAGGCACGGCCAGAAGCGAGATGTCAGCCTTGAAACCGAGCCAGGACACCATCCAGGCAGTCACTGTAGTACCGATGTTGGCACCCATTATGACTCCGATAGCCTGCGAGAGAGTCAGGAGTCCGGCATTCACAAAGCTCACCACCATAACGGTAGTGGCTGAAGATGACTGTATTACTGTGGTGATTCCAAGTCCTGTAAGGACACCCTTGAAAGGGTTTGATGTCATAGCTGAAAGCAGCCCGCGAAGTTTGTCACCGGCTGCCTTCTGAAGGCCGGAGCTCATCAGGTTCATTCCGTAAAGGAACATTCCCAAAGCTCCCAAAAGAGTAAAGATCTGTAGTATTCCCATATATTATCTTATGATTTGATTGCTTATAAGGAACCAGGTGTATGCGATAAAGCATATAACCATTATCATACCGCCAAGCCTGCCGATCTTCCCTTTGAAGCCAAAAAGCAGAAGAAGTACAGAGGCTGCGATCATAACTATATAATCGATAAATGTGATTCCCGATGATGTAAGAGGCATAACCTGCGCGCTTAGGCCCAATATCAATGTAATATTGAATATATTCGAACCCACGATGTTGCCGAGGGCCAGCTGGGTGTTCTTTTTCACCGCAGCAGCAATCGATGCCGCAAGTTCAGGCAGAGATGTGCCGCAGGCAATGAGAGTCAGGGATATAAAGGCATCATTCACACCGAACGACTTGGCGATCTTGACCGCATTGTCCACAAAGAAATCGCAGGCGGTGATCAGAAGAGCGAGACCTCCGATTACCTTTACAACCACAAGCCACAGAGGAGTCTTGTCTTCCTGGACTTCCTCCTCAGTTACAGTACCTTCGTTTCTGTCCCTGTAGAACGAGTACCACATAAATCCGGCGAAGACTGCCAGCAGAAGAAGACCGTCTCCTCTGCTTATGCAAGCAGGGCCGCCGTTGAAGAAATTGTAGACCAGAATAGTCAGGAGAATGGAAACGCCTATGCATACAGGTATCTCGAACTTCATATTCTTCCTGTCTGTCGCCACAGGGAAGAATAGCGCGGTAAGTCCCAGAATACCAAGCACATTGAATATATTGGACCCTACCACATTGCCGATTGCCACATCCGAGTTTCCGTTAATGGCACCTATGAAGCTTACGACAAGTTCCGGCATTGAGGTGCCGACTCCTACAATTGCAGCTCCGATTACAAAATCAGATACCTTGAACCGTCTGGCGACCGACACAGCTCCGGCGACGAGGAAATCTGCGCCGAAGACAATGCCTGCCAATGAGACTATCAGGATTATGTACTCCATATCTATTTTATAAGCTTTTCAATTCTGCATAATTCGTGCTCGTACTGCTTTGAGCAAGGCTCATAGTTGTGAGGGATATATTCAAAAAGCTGGAGATAGGCCTTTCCTGAAGGTTTGCTGTAATATATGTCCAATTTGACAGAGCTGCCTTTATCAGCCTCACTCAAATCAATGGATTCAGGTCTTGACACAAGTGCCGATGATATTACAGGGTTCATCGCCTGCTGGAAATAATGTTCCTTCTTTTTATATCTATCCCCTGTCTCTGTCTCCATATAATCAGACTTGAGGGTGAATGCCAGAATTATTCCGGCGAAGATCAGACAAAGGCCGGCAATGTTTATTCCGGCACCTGTAGGGAGGGCAAGCAGGGCGGCACCGATAATGATGAGTGATGCAGATGTAACTATATCTTTTGCAGAGCGTACTCTGATGAATATCTTTTCCATATATTTATAAATCAGTTATTTGTAAGTTATTTGCAATAATTGCACATCGCCTGCCACAATCGCCTTGCGATTCTGCGGCAGCCAATACGACGTACTGACGACACCCTCCGCAAAAAGGAGAATGCCGCCTGAAGAACGGGCAACTGATCCTAAATGATAAGACGTCCAAGACAGAGAAGACGACTGGACGGTTCTATATGGGAAGAATGAATGAATATTGCATTCCGCTGTATGAAATACCTGACGCCGGCATTGATGACCTTGCCGGACTTGGTGAATTCGATGTTTTTCCTGTGAGCGTTATTTGTCTTCCTGGCAGAACTCTGTAGCGTCGAGGAAGTCGCAGCACTCACCTGACGGGGAAGACAGAACTCAGAATCAGAAGTTGAAAGACTTGTGTCATTTGCCACCTCAGAAAACGACGCAGCAACCGGCCCGTCTGCTGAAACCTCGGACACAGAATCGTCCGCACAATTCCAGAAAGCGACAGCCAGAATGACTGGAAACAGGTATTTCAACAATCTTTTCATTTCGGGGAACAAATATATACAATTATAATACAACTTCAATTCATCCTCTCTTCTCAAAACCACTATTGTATATGATTTTTAAGTTTTATTTTGTGAATCATTAAAAATATCCTATATTTGCAGTCCTTTCCCGTCAGAAAGGTAGTTTGGTGAGATGGGTGAGTGGCTGAAACCACCAGTTTGCTAAACTGACGTACGGGTAACCGTACCGGGGGTTCGAATCCCCCTCTCACCGCAGAAAAAGAGGTATAAGCGATTGAATATCAATTACTTGTACCTCTTTTTCTGTTTTAATAAACCCAAATAATCGCCCATTTTTAGGACTTATAAATCGAAATTCTTTTTCAGAACACCTTTGAAAATATCGGGGTTATCAGAGAGTAACTTATCTAACTTTTCTGCATTTATACGCCAACCCTTACCGTATCTATATGCTACCGCATTAGTTCGTAGCAATCCCGAGTTCAGTATCTCTTGTGCTTTTGTCGTACCGCAACCCAAATACTTTCCTAACCCCATTACGCCCTTGATTATGCGTTCATCTTTGCTCTGTGGTGCTGTGTGTGGTTCATCTATCTGTGACGTCTGTGCTGGTTCAACATCTTCTACCTCTGTGTCGCTTTCGTCAGTTACAGCTTGTTTCTGAACACCTAACAGGTTACCGAGAAATGTCAGTAACGTATGTTGGTAGTACCTCTGAATGCTGTGCATCTGGACCACAAAGTAACCCAATTCAATCTCTGCCTCAACAGATGCAGTTCTGTTACCTGCGGTATCACGTTTCAATGTCTCAACATCATCTATCGTCAGTACGTCATAGGGCTGCTCGTATATATCGGTTACCTTAACATATAATGCTTGAAGCATCTGATGTTGTCCGTCTGCCGAGAGTTCCAACAGCATCTGTTCCACGTTCTCGTGCATAGCATATAACATCCTACGATAATACTCCGTACCTTGTGAAATGTCTATATCATTATATCTAATACCATTTTCTATGGCATTGTTATACCATACACATTGGGATAACTCATTAAGATAATCGTATATATACTTTATATCCATTGTAATTAGTTTATATGCAAAGATATGAAATCATAATTAAACACAGCGTGGGTATATTGGTTATATACCCGAGCACACCTCAACGAGACTGATTTTCTCACGTGTCTTCTTCTCTCGGAAGTATATCAGTCTGTCGGAACTATCAAGGAACATCGCTGTTCTGAACTCTGACATACCGAGCAAATTCAAGACATTGGAATGCTCACCGACTTCACTATACAGGCGTTCCCCGTACCGCTCTACAAATTCACGGACGTTGGTGTTATGGAGTACTACCTCAACGCGGAACAAGGTGTCAATATCCTCCCACCCCAACCACGTTTTCAGACGTTCTGTTTTCTGTGGACTGCTCTCATTTAGTTCCTTTGCCTTATCGTAGATACGCATTTTCATATCTGTTTCTTTCGCTTGACTGAAATACAATGTTGGTAGTTTTGACATCTTGACACGGCACCGGCTGTAATACTCGCCATAGCCGTCTAACTTTTCATCGTTTGTTACCTTCCTTCCATTGAGGAATAAATCATAATTCTCAACATCCTTTATCATCTTGCGGACTTTGCTGATGTAGTTGTAGTTGCTGTCAAATGCAAGTTCAAGTTCAGTTACGTTGTTGAAAGTCATTCCAAAGAAGTCTGCTACATACATCAAGTCGCAGATATGGTTCATTGGTTCTCCATTAGGTACTCTCGTATATACACGGTATAACGCCCCGTTCTCAAACGAGAAGAACGCTTTACCCTCGTACTTTGCACTATTGGAAAACGTGAACGTACCGAGACGGAAAAAACCGTCTACGTCTCTTACGTTGAGGACTGCGGACATCTTCGTCTCGTCTTCTTCAATGAACACGAGACTGAAATCGTCCTCGTCCAAAATGCGGGCATTTGTCATCTCGTCGTATCGTGTAGTATGCTTACGGAGGTAGTCGTACAGGTTCTGGGGCATATTGTAGCACACTCGCAATTTATCTACGTTCACCGCCCAATCAATTCTCTTTGCCATAGGTATCTGTCGTTGAGGTGTCGTTATTGTCAATCGGTTTCATAGGGAGTTTCGCCCAATAGTCGCACATCGCCTTACTTATCTTCTGCTTGGTATCGTTCGAGTGCTTACGCCCTTGGTGTGCGATACTCTGTTTCTCTCGTGTCTGTTGTGAGACATCGTTTCTGTAAATACGTTTCTGTGGTTGTACCATAGTCAAATTCGTTTTTATACTTTATTATTGAAGTTCGCGTTCGCTACGCTATCGCGAACAATAGACTACAAGTCAAAATGAATATCATAGTCTATATAATAAATATAGTTCAACATAGAAAAAGTCAAGGTAATAGGTAAAATTTTCACAACAAACTGTCCTATGCCTATGTTCAGGTATGAAAATTGTACAGGTCGAGGTTAATCAAGTTGCTGTAATTTAAACGTTTACGAGACTTGGTTATCTAATCAACTCACCTTATCACTCTATTGCCAAGGTGGGTAAAATATCTTACATTTGTGAACGTTAATCAGCGAGACTATGAAACGATTATTTTTAATCCTTATGTCAGTCCTTCTCTGTTCTATATCAAAGTCAGAGGATACGCCTCATCGTAATGGTCTAAGATTTACAGACTACACGTTTCCATTAAAAGGCGATGTTGAACAGATTGAAATCCTTGGCTTCACAATCAATACTGATAACGGAAAAGAATATCCGACAGATACTACGCTTATAAAATTCAATCAAAACGGTGATGTGACTTATATATATCCGTATGTAGATTTAACTTATACAGACGTAGTCCATCCGACTGAACTGTATTTTCTTTATAATGATTTGGGATATAACACTATAATCCGTGAAATACAGTATTTGGATGAGTTGACATTCGTATATGAAACCCGTTTTACATATAATGATAATTGGCAGAGAATACGGGGAGAAGAGTATCGCGATGACGGCCAAATTTTACATACAGAAGAATATACCTATGATTCACAGGGATATCTCACAACGAAGAAGTATATTAGAGGAAATGACTTGGTAATTTACACCTATGATAACTATTTGAATGTTGTAGCGATTGAGGAATACTATGAAGAGAGGCTCTTATCAAAAACCCTCAGAACATACAATACAGAAGGAAAGGTAATACAAGAAACGGTATATTACTCGAACAGACTACTTGATGAAATGGAAATACATCAAACGACAACATATTTTTATGATGAGAATGGTTTCCTATATTCAAGAGAATCAAAATCACCGATTCCCGAAATGTTCTTAAAGTATTCAAAAGATTCCCTTACAGAAACAACAGACTCTTGGACTTATAAGTGCGACGCATACGGAAATGTAATTGAAAAGATTTCTTATGTCACAGACACGTCTTGTCCGCGTTATCGCACAGAGTATCGTATTTCATATAGATAATTACATTTATAAGAAAATGTCATATACCACCAAATTAATTCTCTTGAATTACGGAGAAGTCAGTCATAGACATTTTCAATCGAAATATATAAGAAAGACACTGCTGGATCAGCAGTGTCTTTTACATTAAACCTCTGTTGCACTATCCAAGGCGTCTATTACCTTCTGCTTACCCTTACGGGTTGAGGCTATATATGGACGCATCACCTCAACGTCAGAATGAGAGGTTATCTGTGCTATCAAGTCGAGTTCAATACCTTCGTTGAGGGCAGTTACCACGAACGTCCTACGGGCGGTATGTGACGTCAAATCTGACTTCGGTGTCTTCACTTCCTCAACCTTCTCCAACTTATACTGATAGTCTATCCATTCTCCTTTCAGTTCCGCCAACTTACCCAACTCTTTAAGATGCTCGTTGTACTTCTGATTGCTGATAACAGGGAACACAACGCCATTGTCGTACAGGTTGTCTTTATACTTCTTGTAGATACGTGTTGCTGTCTTCGCTAACGGGAAAGGTATCCTATCCTTGTCCTTCTTCGTAAGGATGTCTATCTCATACTTGCCGTCCTCAACCTCTCTGATATTGTCGTGCTTCAACTGCTTAATGTCGGAGTAACGAAGTGCCGTAAAGCATTGGAACACGAAGAAATCACGTGTCATATCCATAGAACCACCTTCTTCGAGTTCAAGGTTGATAATCGTTTTCAGTTCGTCGGTAGTGAGATACCTAACCGCCTTTCGGCTCTGCTGTAACATCGGCTCATACTCGAAGAACTCCTTGTTTACAGGGTAGTTCTTCTGATTAGCATACTTCAAGAACTCTTTAAGCATACTCAATACCTTCACAATCTTATCGTTGTACATCGTCTCTGAAAGGTGAGACAGGTACTTGTTCATTGTCTCGGTGCTGAAATCCACGAAACGAATGTTCTCTCTAAACGCTTTAAGGCTCTGACGGACTCGGATAAACATCTCCTTGTACTCGTCACTCCAACGTCGTGTCTCAGAACGTGTCTCAATGTACTTGTCGAACACGAAGAAGAACTCGTCCGTCTGACTTTTGCCCGACTGCTTATAAGCATAGTTGAACTGCTGTTTCAAGTCTTGAAGTGTCGGTGTTGCCTCACGCAGTGACGCTTTATTGAAATAGTCATCCACGAACCCGATATAGGTGTCAATCGTGGCGTTGAGGATATTGAACTGCACTCCATCAATGGTGCATCCTTGTTTGAAACGCTGTTTCTTACTATCCCACTGCTTTTCTGTTGCGGATAACTTCGTATGCAAGTCTATTCTGTCACCTGCGTATGTGACACGGATACGGACGCAACGAGAACCATTCTTATACGTGTTGCCAAGTCCGACGGATATTCTATGCTTATGTGCTACTACCATATCAAAGGATTTACACAAAGATAATCAAATTCACATAATCGCCCAAGAAATCGCCCATTTTTATGCGAAATATGGCGAAATGACACGAAATTAAATCTATGTAAATAATTGATATTTAGGCTACTTAAATAACACCATAAAATAGTGCGAAATATACCTTAAAATCCCCCTCTCACCGCAGAATACGGCATTACAGATATCTGTAGTTCCGTTTTAGCTTTTAGTGTGACAAATAATGTAACAAAAATATATTACAAAAGTGAAGTCATTTACAGAAAACTGCAAGTGGCTTTAATTGTTTGTGAAAGGGAATAGGATTGGCTTTGTGCCAGAGTGAAACACAGGTATAAAGACAATCTTTCTGATTCCGCTGTCCCGTCGGTGCAAGTCTTCAGTCGGCTTGCCCGGCCGAAGTCTTGCACGGGCTTTAATCCTACTCATTTCCATGCTTCCATCTCCCTCAGATGGGCATTCAGGTCTCGTTCCTCCTGAGTATGCTCGAAGTATAGTTCCAGCATATGCTTCGGTTTCACCTCCTGAAGGATATCTTCACTCCTGTATTTCTTGGCGAGGCGCATTCCTTCTTCGCAAAGTCGGACAAACTCATGTCTGAGCTCTCCGCAGAAGTATGAGTAGCTTCCTAAGTCGGTGTCATAGTATGCCCAGTTGAAGTCATCCTCTAAGATGCAGTACTTTGCTGCAAAGAACAAATACCTGATGCCGTCTCCTAGATGACCGGTGAGGATTTCAAACCTCGACATATTCTCATATGCCCTGACAGCTCTTCTTGCCAGATCCAGACTGATGGGGCCGTGAAACTTATACTCCTCCCGGTGAATGAATGTCAGGTCTGTGACAAGGTCTGCCTGCACTTCGCACTCAAGCGAGGGAATCATGTAAAGCCTGGCGTTTTCGTTGTCGGTGATGTTCTCGGTCCATACGACCAGTTGATACTTTCTTTCCATCATAACATAAATGAAAGTGCAGCAGCCGTTGGCCTGAAGGAATACATCAGTATGTTGACAAAAGATGGCAGGGCTGAGGTGATGGATGATTTCATTAATCTGTTCTCAGACAAGAAAAACCATTGTGCAGTCTCGTTCATCGGTAAGGAATGTTATGAGGTAGTCCTCGCCATGCAGAAATTCATCTCCAAAATCTGATGAGACAACTCGGTGACATATTGGCAAAATGGCAGCTGACCGACCCTCTGCTGCATAGAATTGCATCCTCTCATTCTTTTGAGCCGAACAACCATATGTCCTGTCCTGTCAGGACTGGCAGAGGCCGGGTTGAATATAACGAGAAAATCCTCGGTCGTTATCCTGGTTCCGACATTGAAAGACTTCTGAAAATCGAGATGTTACGCATCGCCATGCGACATCCTTATGAACGCAGACCTGATTTCTGTTCGGGCTCATTGATGACACTTGCCAGTAACCTTGTCATCTGCGACAACTATCCGGAATTTACTGATATGCTCCCAGCTCCGTCACAGTATGGACTTCCTGTCGGAAAGAGTTACGAGTGGTATGTAATGCACCTGTATACAAAATACAAGAATGAAGAAACCAATGCTGCCCGTGAAGATGCAGATGCTGCCGATGAAGATGCCTCAGAACTTTGGGGTGAACATGGTGAAGGCGAGCCTTCGGAAGATTTTCAGATGAAGGCCAAGAGAGTTTGGGGTAACGAAACAGGTGAAGAAAACGTAAGTATCGAAGCGAAAGTAGCAGATGCGAAGCAGCTGATTGCCAGATTGCGTTCGCTGCTATCATATTCTGACTGCATTGAACGTCGATTTACAAGGATGCGTCCCAATAGAAGACGGGATTATGAGGTAATGGGAATGATTCGCAAGAGTTCACCGAAAATCCTGCTCGCTTTCGATGTCAGCGGATCTATGCATGAAGAAAAACTGAATAAATGTCTTGGTGCAGTTGCGCGTATAGGAAAGGTTTTTAAGACATCTGCCGATGTCCTGTTCTTTGACAACGAAATCCGCTCCGTAGTTTCTGTAAAGACTGCATTAAGTAGGATTGTCGCACCTGGGGGAGGAGGCACGAACTATCAGCCGGCAGTTGAATACGCCATAAGGAACCGTTATGATGCACTGGTATATCTCACAGACGGCGAAGCAACAATTCCGGCAATCCCAAAGCCGTTCATCTCACGCGTACTATGGTGCAGTCCGGACGGCAGGAAAGACTTCATGAAGCCGGAATCGTATTTTAGAATTTAATTTACCTCAACAAGTCATCGATTGGCCTTAGACGAAAATATCTGCAGCAAATCTTCTGTCAGTTTAGGCAGAGCCTCTACACGCACACTCACCTCTGTACCCTTTACAGGGTATTTATTGTGATTATATGCATTTCTAATAGCTGATAGTACCCTCGCGTCCTTTTCATCAAGCAGGTTTCTGCCTGTCAAAGTCTCAAGCGCAGCCTTGAAATCGACCCTGCCGTTCAAGCCATATTTCTTTATTGCAGCAGCTTCAAATCTCAAGACTTTCTCACATACGTTATGACGATGGCCGTCATAGTGCATAAGTTCGTCGTCAAACAGAGACTTGTCTATTACCACTTTATTTTCCTTCAGTATTATGCGGTCATTAACTCCATTACCGGCTATAGCGGAATCATGGATATGAGGAAGCAGCGTCTTTACTCTGTCATCAGATAGCAGCTTGAACATACGGCCATAATTCTTTATGACCACGTTATTTTCCTTAATGGCAGCTGTATGCGAGACTTTGACACCGTCTTCCTTTTCAACCCATACCACATCCATCGAGAACTCATCTACAGTCGATGAAAGAATATTCTTCGTTCCATCCGACAGACTCAGGTTCTTGAGTCTGAATACCTTGTCCTTAGGAAGGTACAAGGTTTCGCGGGCAACAAGGAACATAAGCATATCCTGCACTTTCATACGCCTGAGTTCTCTCTCACAATCATCATATTCCTTTCTGGCATTGACCAGTCTGGAGTAAAATGCGCAGTCCATCTTCTTGTGGCGTTCTTCTCCTATAGCCCCCTTACAGCCCTGCCACAATGCCTTCTCAGCTTTTGCTTCCTTAAGTTTCTCATTCCACTTGACAGCTGTCTTCTTACCTCGGAAACCCTCATAATATCTGATCAGTCCATCATAGTACTGGCCCATCTTGTTCCAGAATATATTCCTTTTTGCAAGACCATACTTGGCAGCCTTGCCTACTCGCTCGTTCAGTTCCCAATACTTAGGTTCCTGAGCATATTCGAGCAGATCGAACACGCGATAATTTCGTTTGAGTCTATATAAAGGCTGTTCCCTATCATACTCCACCTTATCAAAATACTGCGCTATCAGATAACTCACATTCAGTCTATCACTATCAAGCACAGGCTTCATCGCATCAAATCTATTTAACTGCTGCTTTATAAGATTCATGAATATGCCGTCAGGAAGATATATCGGACATTTTCTGTACGATGCTGCAAGACGTGCGGCATAACCCTCCTGATCAACAGAGTATTTCTGACGTCCTGCCTTAAGGAACGAAAGCGTCCTGAATTTTGCCGGATCCTTAAGCACAACCTTAAGATACGCGATTCTGCGTTCAAGATATTTTCTGTAAAAATCCAACACAGACAGAGGCTTCCTGTCATTAAGCATACTTTCCAAAAACGGATGGGCACCGCCCTTTACTCCTATGATTTTAGCTTCATGGAACACTTTCACAAGCTCCTTAAACCCCTCAGAGGAAGAATTATATGTAGCTATCGTCTTCTGTATTATACTGTAATTCAAGCCTGTAGGCTTGTTGCGGCCATTATCCGAAACCGGCATCAGACGAACAATATCCCTTGCGAGGAAATTTGCCAGACGACCAGCACGGATATCCACAAACCCGGCCTTTCCCTGTTTATTCCCCTTGAAATCCCGTGCGGTTGCAATATCCGCGACAAACTTCTCCAGCTGTCTTTCAGTTCGCTTGAGCATAGTCTCAAGAGTTACCTTTGCCAATTCCTCAAAAGACTTCTTCTTCGGGAAATTCCTGTCACCTCCAAGCAAAGGCATCTTCCGCCTGATCTTCAGCGGCACATCAGACCAGCCGAGAGTAAACTTTACAGTTCCCTCACCGGCCGAGTAATCTGAAACATCGATATTCCCATTCCACTTTCCTTCAGCAAGATCGTCAAACAGCTTCAGATAAGCAGCCTTGCAGTTGGCAAGCAGCTTCTCGACAATCCTTGAGTTATCTCCCAAAAGATATGTCAGGAACAGCATTGCAGGAATATCATATACACTCAGATAGAAATCCGGCACTCCGCCATGTCTGGCATCCGACTTCTCCGAATGTATATCCTTGATCAAAGGCATATAATCATTCAGGCTTATACCTATCTTATCACGATTGAACAGATACTGAGTTCGGAAATCTGTCACATAAGGATCCTTCTGCACCTCATCCGAGACAACATCTTCAAATTTTCTTATAATATCCACTCCATCCCATCCAGGCACTGTGCCACGTCTCTTGCTCTCGACCTCCTGAATACGTCCGAAACCGTTCAGTTCCTTCTGAAGCCATCTTTGTCTTGTCTGACCGTCAACGCATTTCTTGTCCGGACAGAAAAGCCATCTGTATTTGCCGAACGTCACATGGAAACGCAGATTGTTGAATTTCCTGTTTTCATCGAGCCATTTCAATGCCAGCTGAGGGAAACGGTCACCGCTTCTTCTCATCAGCACACCCTCTTCGCCCTTGAATGACTCCCTGTCTTCCGGAGACAGGTGTTCGAAAAGAACATCCGGACATTTTCCAAGTTCGTTCAACATATCCAATGCAAGAGCCATATCACCCCTTGTGCTGTCAAGCCGCTCCTTTGGAATACGTACACGATAGACACTATAGGCCTCACGCAATACCATACGTTGCTTCTGCACCTGCCGTTCCGCTTCCTCACCCTTAAAGATCGAGACGTAATTCCTGTCTGCGACCTTCTTTGTCGGAATCTTCTCAGCGATAGAGTAAAACCTCGAATATCTGCTATGCTTGTCAAGAGCATCGAAGAACATCGTAGCATACTGTTTCTCAATGAACTGACAGCACAGGAGAACGACTCCCATCAAAGTGAGCCTGTAATCCTCGGTACGTACTGCGTGAGCAAATCCGACATTGAGCTGCGGCTTACGGTTCACCATCGAATATCTGTTTTTGTTATAAAAGTCCAGATCTACCGTCTCCAAAGAGAATCTGTCCTTGACCACACGCAACGACACGGTCATCATATAATTCAGACACTCGGACACCGTCTTTTCCTTTGCTGCAAAACCGGAAGAAGCCGTACGTTCATCATCCAGAACGATATGGGAAGCCATATCCCTGTAATATGACAACACATCCAGCATATCCTTCAACATGCCTGCAACATCCTCAGAGGAAATGACAATCTTGCCATAATCATCCTTTTCCTTATCCACCGCCTTCTTGTATCTGATCATCGGATCCAGGAACGGGAACGCTGACATCAACCTGCTCCTGACAAGTTCACTGACCTCTTTTTTCGGACTAAGAAGACCTTTAGGACCAAGAATCGGAGATGAGGACAGGGCCGTATCCATGACCGAAGCCGAATTGAATCCTAATGACTGCGAAATATGGCCCAGAATAATGCAGGTGTTCTGACGGGCCATATTGAGATATGCAGTAAAATGGCTCTGAAAAGCAAGGTCATCCTGTTTCAACTGTTCTACGGGATAAGTATTTTTAGAACATTTCTGATTCTGATGCTTTATACGCTTGATGAAAGTATCTATAAAGGTATTCATATCTGTCGGATTGATTAGTATTCGATAAAACAGTGATTGTCCCAGAACGGGTCCGGTTCTCCGTTCCTTGGAAGCGGAGGGGCTTTAACTCCCGGATATAGTGTTATGACATGAAGACAGTCGTCGCCTTCAGCCAAAACCATCTGACATTCGCAGGTCGGTACTTTCCGTGATATCCTTACCTTTCTGATCAGGCATCCGTTACGGGATTCGGTACGCATAGCAGAAAGTTCATCCTCACTCAAAGTCCTGACATCCACCACCCCATCTGTTCCGATTGTCTGGTCCATGGCAAAAGAGAGTCTTATCCTGCCGTCAGGATCAGGCTCCGGAAGATTTTTCAATACCTCAGGGCATCTGACTCCAAGTCTATCAAGCACCTGCATAGGAGACATCCCGAATGACGAGCTGAATTTCGACCCCGGTTTTGCAAGCTGTTCTTCTATCTGTTCCAAAGAATATCCTGCCTGTTGCAGAACCTCCACTGCTTCTTCACTGATGCTGCTGAAATGTGTCAGACAATGATACAGCGTATCCATGCTGCACCTTATTTCCTTTTGTCCCTCCATATCCATTCGATGATCTGAGATTTGAAAAGCAGAGCCGTAACTGTCATAAGTACCAGAAGAACCGCCAGCGCAGTGATCCTGTAACTGCCACCTTTGTCACCTATGTCGAAAAACAATGAAGTCAAATCATACAGGACAGAGCCCAAGGTAAAAGAAGTGAGCCATGTGAGGCTATTCTGAAGTTTCTTTTCTGACTCCAAGGATTGTTTGGCACGCAGTTCCTCCTGCCTTTTTCCTTCCTGCTCGACATAGCCATGTATCTGTTCCCTCTCCCTGTCCACCTCCAGACCATGCTTGATCTTCTCATATATGAGCTGAGGCAGGAAGTTATATGATATGGTAGGAAACGAATAGTCCCGTTCAATATCCTTCATCTCATCTACGAGCCTCACAGGATCGACACCCGGATCTCTGAACTTTCTGTTGATGTCGAAAAGACAGAGTTTCTGATAAAGCGCATGGATGTAGATCATTCTGAAATATGACGCCGCCCACATGAACATCCACTTGTCGAAATCCTTGCCGACGACAGTAACAGTATCCAGAAGAGCCAGCATCGACCAGTTACGGAAGACCTCGACAGTATTTTCTGCCATGATCGAATCATAATACGATTGTGCCGGAGAATCTGAATCTGTTGTGTCTTTCACAACTCCGATCTTTGACATCGTGCCAAGCTCGTACAGAAGGCCATTGTCGATATCGTCGGTATCCACTATCTGAAACGCCTTGAGTTTAGCTCCGGTATCCACCCAATCAGTGTATTTTCCTTCAGGAGACATATCGAGCAGAGGCTGAATCGCCTCAAAGAAATCTGCGGATCCGTTGATACCCGCCATGCCCCAGCCATAAGAAGACACATCCCTCATCTTGGAATGCAGATCGGTCAGGTCATTCAGATCGGCATCCCGTTCGTCAAGCTCTATGGCGATAATATTCTTATCGAAAGGAAAACGGAAGAGATGAAGACGCCTGACGACACAATTGAGACCATCCTTCAGTACACATTTATGATTCCTTTTCAGCACCCAATGCGACGTCCCCTCCCCGGCAAGAGAATCCACAAAACTCTCATAATAAGTACCATACCAGAACTCTGTATTCTTGGGAACATCAGGTTTAGTATCCAGTTCGCTACACCAATGCGGAGACTTGGACATATCATGCCTCTCCCAGCCGACTTGCCCGCTGCCATCACCCGGAGCATATTTCTTATTCAATGCGTCATCAATCCTGCCAGGCTTGATATATCCGCACATAAACGTCCTTGCCTTTCCTTTTCTTTCCATAGGTCAACTCATTTTCATTCAAAGTTAACCTATTCCAAACACAATCCCAAATTCTCCTTTCAGAATGTTGTCATACCTGTTCAAATACAGGCTTCTACAACTCGCCATTGCTTCTGACACTCAGGTAATCGTAGTGAACAGTTGTCATACCTGTTCAAATACAGGCTTCTACAACATAAAAAAATCCAGCAGAAGAAGGAAATCTACAAGTTGTCATACCTGTTCAAATACAGGCTTCTACAACAGCTTTCTACTCAGGCTAATGCTACATTTACCATAGTTGTCATACCTGTTCAAATACAGGCTTCTACAACTTCTTGATTATCAAGTGTAATCACAAGACTTAAAATTGATGATACTTTGAATACATTGTAAATCATAACATTAAGAATTTAGTGATTTCATTCGCAAATATAGTGATTATTATGTTTCCCAAAACGAAAAGTTCAAACCATAGACAATATATTTCTCACTCTGAATAACCTACAGACACATATCCGAACCACGCAAGGAAAACATAATATCAGAAATTTTCGCCACTTTCGAAAAACACCACCGACAGAAGTATGTCTGACTGCCATTTTTCAGTAAATTTTCGCAAATCAAGATACCATCCGAAACAAAAATAAGATTTGCGAAAATTCCAGACCATGGAATCCCGAGCATCAAAACCATAAAGTCATGGCGATCACCCGAATAGGCTATTCTGAAATTTTCGCAAATGATTAGTCGAATAATCCCACGACCTTGAAGTCATTCTTTATTGCCGGAATATAAACGGATCTGGCATAGCAAGACACACATATAGGGTATATCGCCACCTGATCTGTTCCGGCAGATACAATCATCGCCATCTGCTTCTGAATACGTCTGAACTGCGCGTCCGTAAACATGCACTCATACACGCTTCTGTTTATTCTACTGCCATACGGTTCCAGCAGTTTCACCAACTTGTTACGTCTTTTTGCCAACGAAATATCGTATGCAACGAGACAGAAGATTCTTTTCGCCCTCATACTCTACCATATTGCCATATATGGACGATAGGTCGTACCTGAAACGATTGCCGATGCCAGTTCACTGATCTGCAGGTCTATGATTTCAGACAGACGCTTCTCCTCTCCCCTGTACTTTTCATATCTGTTCAGACGTTCATACACATGCCGGGTCAGTAGGTTTCTTGTCTCATCATCCAACAGACCACCACTCATGACTGTATGTTCTTTTTTCTGAATCATGGAAATTACCACACGGTCCACCGCCTGGGATCTGAATAGTTCAATGACATCAAAAACCAGATTAGGATTCCCTTCAGAATAATGTACAAGTCCAACATAAGGATTCAGCCGTTTCTTCAATATTGCCTGCCATATACGAGGATATAACAATGAATATCCATAATTAAGCATGGAATTGACTAAATCTGAAGCTCCTTTCTTAACTCGGGAATAAAACTCGACTTCATCATCTGACATCAACTGCCTGATATACTCCCAATAAGACTCCGCAGCTACAGCCTCATATCCCATTAGCGTATTGGAATCCAAATTATCTGACATCTTCATCTTACACAATACGCCTGACAGAGATTTCACAAGTTCATCGAACGGTGCATCTATCCCGACCGACTTATGATATTTATTAAAATACTTGCACAAGTTCATCTGATTCTTGATCTTTCCGACAATTATTTTTACTGCTAACCTATTGCGATCTTTAAAAGACATTGCCTTCTGTGCATCCCACAAAGAACTCTGCATAAATGCAGGAGATAATACAGAGGCAATATGATTGCAATGTCGGTCAAAGAAATCTATCGGCACACCTATTTCCATACAGAACCTTATTAGATTAGTAGAGAGAGTGACACCATCAGACATTACTGTAATATGTCTTAATGCTGATGCCGGAGGGACCCGAAGCGGCTGCCCGTTCTTGCGCAATGTGATACCTCTATTGCTCAAACCGATGAAATATCCTGGAGAAGAAACGATGATTTCCGTATTTTCCATCTCACGTCTCCGATACTCCAGTTTCCGAGAAGCGATCTGTTTCTTATTGATCTTTCCCTCATTGATTGAATGGTGAACACCAGAAAATCTTAAATTTACAGCATTGAAAAGCTCCTTCATTGTCTTATTAGGATTGAACGGTGATAATTGTCCTATCAAGTTTCTCCATTGTGACGAAGTCATCGAAGACGATGATGTATAATCTGAAAAGGCACTTACCAGCATATCATCAAATATATCCGAATATGAAACCGGGAGAAGAACAGCATAATATCTACGTATGCCTTCCAAAGATTTCAAATATCCGGAATCTAAATCGCCGTTCATGAAGATGATATTGGAAATCTTTGACTGCAATTCCTTTAGCTTTTCATCTGATACCGTAATTCCGTTCTTCGACAAGGTCAAACCTAGAAAGGTAAATCCATCTGCAATCTGTCCGATTCTGACATCTTCATTCAATTCAAGATGCAGACGATCATTTAGATATGAACTGACATGTGTCTTCAAGCAAAAGGACATAATACACGGAGGATGGAGGATATGGAGGGCACGGCAAGAAGTCAAGCATTATAAGACATTACCAAAGAAGTATGTAAAGGCAAGCAGGGGTGCTTTATTACCACCTATGAGTGTGGTCAACAGGATACGTACAGGACGATGGATGGATATACCGAATGTCTATGATGACAACAAAGGAGCATCTTTCTTTGAAAGAATAGCAGGTGCGGAGTTCATCCCCAAAGAATTGAAGATAATATAAAACAGCGATAATATGAACTTTAATGACATATATTGGCACGACTCCTATTTGGAGGAAATAACCTTCGGGACATCCTTACACTCGGACGAAAGAGTTTTCAAAATCAAAGTTTCTTGTCCTGACGGGATGAATCTCGTAATAATTTTTGAAGGATACTACTCGGTTAACATTAACTTGAACGGATGGTATATCGGAAAAGACACAATAGTTGAAGCAAATGAGGAAGTCGTAAAGGTCGTAAATAACAATAAGGAATATGAAATGAAGAAATACACCTTTATAACTTGCAGTGGAAGATTTGAGGTGATTGGAAATGAATTCACTAAGCTATCCTATTAGCAAGATGGGGGAATTTGAAAAAACGCATATTTGCAAAGGATGAGTGTAACGAAATGAGTGAACAATGCATCTTATAAACAAACATTAAAACATAAAGATATGAAACGAATTATCAATGCAATACTTGTATTACCTGTAATGCTCCTTGCCGTGTCGTGCGACTACTTCTATTCAATGGAATTAGAAAACAACTTTGATAAGGGTATTTATATATGGTCTTCTGCAACAGGATTAAAAACGGGAAATGACCCAGCAACATTAGATGAGTTAAACGACAAATGGTATTTAGAGTATGCCGATGCAGGACAAATGTGTTCCTTCGCATTCCTATTGGGTGGTAAGATGACTGCGGAAGAGTTCGTTGATGAAGTGTTTGGAAGAGCGTCTGATACACTGATGGTCGCTATTTTTGATGCAGAAGAAATGGATAGTCATTGGGGGGTTGGCAAGATGTCAGACTATGTAATTCAGAAGTATTGGCTTACGAAGGATGATGTATTAGAAGACGATGGAAAGACATATAAAAGATTATCATTCCCGCCACACGAAGGTATGAAGGACATTAAAATGGAACCTGCATACGGCACATTTCCACCAACGAAATAACATCCTAAATAAACTCTCGCTAATTACTGTGATAGAGAAGTTGAAGGAATTTTTTGATAAGTCTTTCGGAGTGATCCAGAAATTACTTTTCCACGAATGTCATAGTGCAAATCCGTGCAATTTTCACTCTGAAAAAATGCACGGTGTTCAATATGGTATGATTTGCGACGACGATATTATGTTGAAAAGTGCCGTATATCCCATATAATCAGGGACTTATGCAGTGTGCTGGTGGATTAGCGGGAATGTGTATTAGACCCCCCTCTTTTCTGATTTAAAAACTCAGATAATCGCCCGATTCCGGTGGTAATGGACCTTTTTTTCTCGTAATCAGCATCTGTTGTGGAAGTATTCCGTATATTTAAGCGTTCTTATAAAACAACAAGATTAAAAGCCAGATGAGATCTTCTTTGTTTTATATTTCTCTGCTCCTGATGCTGTTTTCCTGTGACAGCTATGCCCCTTATCCGGTTCTTGCTGATGAGGATGCGCTTCTGAAGCTGGTAAGTGTAATAGGAGGATCCGACAGTACCGTGGTCTATGTTTCGAAAGAATATATGATCACACACGATCATAGGTTGTCTGATGAATCAGATCTTAACTCATCCTTAAGGTTCATCGTGAATGGGGAAAATCTTGAATATAAGGCAACAAAGGATATTTCCGACCTGTATGTAATTCATCATCAGTTCCGTGCAGGGGATAGGATAGAGGTGTTCTGCTCTGCTCCAGAGGTGCCCGATGTGACAGCGGTGACCGTCATTCCAGAAGTTCCGTCGGATCTTATCAAGGATTTCAGCTATACTGTAGAAGATGGCATTCTCAAAGGAGGACTTGTCGTGAACAGCAGTAAGGCCGCCGATCTGCATTTGTCGGCAGATCTTGGCATAACTGAAATCATCCATATATATAAGGATGATGTTTTCGCCAGTTCAAGGACTTACTGGCGAAGTCAACCTTTTTCTGTCAACGGAAGCGGAGAATGGGTCTTCGATTATCAGCTGCCGAAGGATTATGTCGTTATAGATGATGAAGGCAAAGTGATCAGGGAAACAACAGAGATACAGATCAGCTTCAATCTGGACATTATATCAGAAGAACTCTATTTTGCAAGGCTTCATCAGCAGTCATCTTCAATGTCACCGTCCAGCTATACCAATGTAAAGGGTGGCCTGGGCTATGTGGGAGCCTTCAATAGAGTGGTGATCGGCACCTTTAAATCTGATGTGCGATGAAAAGGACCATCATCACATATATGATGCTTTTCATCAGCTGCATCATATCTTCTGGTCAGAATCACGAGACCATTGATTCCGTAGTCGTCACCGATTACAGACCTAGATCCGACAAGAAGACCCAGACCTCGATGATAAAGATCGACAGGAAGGACTTCAGATTCAAGGCTGTGCTGGGCACTCCTGACGTGATTAAGACACTTCAGATGCTTCCGGGAGTGACTCCAGGCAATGAAATGTCATCCACAATCAATGTCAGGGGAGGTACGGGCAATGATAACCTCTACCTGCTGGATAATGTCCCTCTATATCAGTCAGGTCACTTTCTGGGACTCTTTTCCGTGTTCAATACGGATATGGTAGAGTCGGTCGATTTCTACAAGGGAGGCTTTCCGGCACAGTTCGGAGGACGTGCCTCTTCAGTAGTTGACGTAAGGATGAAGGATGGAGATATGTATGAGCACAAGGGATCTTTTTCCATCGGAATGACAGACGGAAGATTCCAGATGGAAGGCCCCGTCAAAGAGGGTGTGCTTTCGTACAATGTAGCTGTCAGATACGGATGGGTGGAGGCCTTTGTCAGACCGCTCCTTAAGGCTGTATATGTCCCGGATGTTTCATATTCAAATGATTACACCAGAGACGGGCATTACGGATTCTCTGACCTTAACGCCAAGTTCACTTGGATAAAAAGCAGCAGGGACAAGATAACCTTCAACACCTATCTCGGATTTGATTATATGTCTTATATGGATTCGGAAAGATATCCAAATCCTGTCGTTGGCGGTTCATCCGGTTCATCCGGCTATCAGAAAAGCTTCTTCAAGGACGGTAACAGATGGGGAAATGCCCTGCTGTCGGCAGTGTGGGAAAGAGACTTGTCTGAGAAACGGAAGATGAAGTCAACATTTTACTTCTCTGACGGTTATTATAATGCCTTCCACGAAAATCTCGATAAATATACCGACTATAAGAACTACGACTTCGAATCCAATATTTCCAACATTACAGATCTCGGAGTGAAAGTCCATATCTCGGACAAGACCTTCGGCAGGCATTATCTGAATTACGGAGTTTCGGCAGTTTACCATCTGTTCTCTCCACTGGCACAAGAGCACAGCTACACACAGGTAGGTTCAGTAAGGTCAGATGAGATAAAGACATCGTCAGGCCGTCATTATCATTCTCCGGAGCTTGCCCTATATGCAGAAGACGAGTTCACCATCACTCCATATCTTTACCTGAATGCAGGACTCCGCTATATGCTTTTCCTGACAAGAAACAAGGCCTATAATGCATTGGAACCTCGTTTTGCATTGTCGTACAATCCGGACAGGGCATTGTCTGTGAAGGTCTCATATTCCGAAATGACCCAGCCGGTCCATCAGGTGGAATCCTTCAAATCGGAAAGGCCGGGCTCATTCTGGATGCCTGCGACTGCTGTTATGAGACCTATCAGGTCACGCATAGTTTCAGCAGAAGCGGAATGGCGCCCGAATCATCACATTCTGTTGAATGTAGCCGGCTTCTGGAAAGGTATGAGCCATCTGTATGAATATACCGGGAACAACGTCCTGCCTTCTCCTGCAGCGTGGGAAACCGAATTCACGGAAGGCAAGGGACGCTCGTTCGGACTGGAGTTCTACGGCGAGTTCCAGAGTGAGAAATGGGATATATCCACCGCATATACTCTTTCCTGGTCTCAGCGCTGTTTCAAGGCATTCTACAGCGACTGGTATCGGGACAGATATGACAACAGGCACAATCTCGTCATAAACGGAGTGTATAAGGCTCACCGCTTTATCGATATATACGCAACCTGGACCTTGCGTTCAGGAAACAGATACACAATCCCGATTTATGGAAGCTATTATATGGGCAGGGAATCATTGTACCCCAACAATTTCCAGGTACCTGCATATCACAGACTTGACGTGGGTATAGATTTCAGGGCAGTGTCCGCAAGAAAAGGACGGGATTATGTAGTCACATTCGCCGTGTATAACCTGTACGGACGCAAGAATCCTTTCTACATATCTATAGTCGAAGATGTCTATAACAGACCTACGATAAAGATGACATCCATCTTCCCTATACTGCCTTCCATCCGATATACGATGTATTTCTAAGGCAGTGAAGGACACTTTCAGTTTTACCAGCCAGGTCCGCCTCCCGGTCTGCCAGGTCCTCCTGGTCCTCCCGGTCCTCCGGGACCATCGCTCTGTCCGACGGTTGTGTTAAGGCTGTTTGATGTGAATGTCCCTAATTCGGTTCCGGCTGTATATGTCCCGTCTTCGAACCATCCGTTCCAGTTGACTGAATTACCGCTCAGAGATCCGCCGGACCAGACCGTATAGGTTTCTCCAGACCGGATGTCTTCTGATGAAAAGAATACTGCCATACGGCTTATAGTCCTTGGAAGCTTGTACCTTAATATAGGATTACCATCCGGACCGGTGATGACGAAAAACTCTCCTGTCCGGGCACTTACACCGTTATATGTGACGGATCTTTGCGTGCTTGCGCTTGAAGGTGCGATTGCGGCACCTCCTGTGCCGATCAGGATACCTCCCTTTACTATGAAGTTCTGACTGAAGTCGCAGTCAAAGCCTTCTTCAGGGGCTCCGCTACCGGAGGTGATGACAAGTCCTCCGTTCACCCACAGCTTTCCGTTGGAATCTATGCCGTCATTATTCTCGGCAAAAGCCAATACTCTTCCTCCGTTTATCTCTATCCCTTCAGGATTATCTCCTCCGACATTGATTGCATCGTCGTATGCATATACGGATATATCTCCGTCGTTTACTATAATCTTCGATTTGCTTTCGAGGCCTTCGGAGCCGTCGCTTCTTCCTTTTACCTGGATGTTAAGCCTTCCTCCGTTGATTATGATCTTTCCGTCCGCCTTGATTCCCTTAGGTGATGAATCAAGGTCAAGTGCTGCATTATAAACATATTTTCCTCCGGATGTAGCTATGTTTATGATTCCGGAATCGATTGTCAGGTCTCCGTCAATATTGAGGCCCTTTCCGCCTTCTCCGGTGCTCACGCAAAGCATTTCTCCCCCTGAGACCATCATATTTCCATCGGCCTTTATTCCTGCTGGCGAAGATGTGTCTTTCTCATCTTCTTCATATATAGACCCTCCGCTTGTGTAGAGTTTCATCATTCCTCCTTTGATGTTTACGTCGGCATCCGAACTGAGACATTTCCCGGCATCTGCCGAGGTCTTGGCCCATATATATCCTCCAAGGATATTGATACCTTCTGCCTTTATGCAGTTGTCGGCGACGTCATTCACTGCGAGGGTTGCGCCAGGCCGGAGAGTGAATGAAGATTTGACCGATATTCCGTGCTTCTTCTGTCCTGTCAGCTTAAGTATGCCTTTACCGCTGAGGACTATGGATCCCTTGCAATATATGGCACCGTTACGTTTCTCGTCTCCTGAAACTATTCCTTCAGGATAGTAAGATTCGTCCGATTGCTTCCGGGCATCACACAGAGAGTTGTCGGAACCTTCAGCCAGGTGTATATACAGAATGGACTTGTTCTGCACATTTATAGCCGCGCTTTTGGCAGATGTGAGGTTCAGGCCCTTCAGAGTCAGCTTGACAGGGGAGTCACCGTAAATTTTGAGCTGGCCGTCTTCAGAGCTTCCCGATGCAATGACTTCCACATCACCCATACCGTCAAGGACAATGGCAGCGTCTGCGCCTTCAATGTGGGACTGTACGGATCTGCCTGAAGAAGTTACTGTCACGGAACTACCGGAATATGTAACGGTGACGGTTGTGCCGAAACTGCGGTTCTCCCAATATATATCATCCCCAGGGATCACGGTATCCCCATCCTTCGCCATCAGACCGTCATATCCGTTTTCTTCTATGGCTATTTCCGGGGTATTTTCTTCGTTGATGTTGCTTCCGTCGTCCAGTTCCGGAATTTCAGGAGGAGTCTGTTCTTCATCCCTGTCGATCTGGGTACAGGAAAGGATTCCGCATAATGCAGCTGCACAGATTATGATGGACTTTTTCATTTGTTATCTCATTTGGATGATACAAAAATAAAGATATTGTGGAAAAAGAGAAAGAAAATCAGCGCACGGAATCAATAATCCAGCCTGATTCCAAAGAAGAACGAGCGGGGCAGTGTGGGGCCGTAGATATAGCCGGAATCACGGTCTGCGCCGCTGTCGAAATCTTTCTGGAATGAATTCAGCATATTCTGCACACCGGCATTGAGTTGGAGCGAGAAACTTCTGTATATCCGGAAATCGTATGCGATCTTGAAGTTGAGATCCCAGAAGTCCGGAGTCACCACGCTTGTGTTCATTTCTATCGCACCGGCGTGATGCTCCACCAGCATACTTCCGGTATATGTCCCGGTCAATGACATTGTCATCTGCTTCATCGGATTGTACGATGCTGTGCAGTAGCCATATAAATCCGGTGTACGGAACATCTTTCTGGTCGCCTCGACATTTCCTTCATCGCTCCATCTGCGTGCTTGCTTATATCGGGAATTCTGCACGGTCACGCCTGCCTGCATCTGAAATATGTCCTTCCAGGCTATCTTGCCTTCCAGATTTCCTCCGAAGACCCTTGCTCCTGACTCGTTGTGCCTTTCCTTGATCAGGATTCCGTTCTCTGTACCAATCTCTTTCAAGGCAAATACATCGTCAAGATCGGTGAAGAAACCTTCCAGAAGAAGATTTCCCTGCCAGTTGCCCCAGTTGCGGTAGAAGTCGCCGGACAGACTGACGCTCTGGGAGTTCTCAACTCTCAGATCCTTTGCAAGACGGATCATAGATACCGTTCCTCCTACATTATCGATGTGAAGATCTTCGTCAAAGGCCTGAGGTGCACGGAATCCGTATGAATAACTTGCTCTCAGATTTACATTTTCAGAAGGGTTGTACCTGAGGTTTGCGCGCGGGCTGAAAATGATACCCTTTATGAGATTGTGCTTGTCGAGTCTTCCCCCTACGAGAATGCCCCAATTTTCGTTTTTCCACTCGTTCTGCGCGTAAAGACTTGCTGTTCTAACTGTCTGGTCGGTGATTCTGTCATATCCCCACATATTGTCCTTCAGATAGTCCTCGTTGTACTCGATTCCCAGAGTCAGGTCGGCGGGCATAAACAGGCATCTGTCAGCCTTAAATATGTATTGGGCTCCTCCCACCCAGGTGAGGTCTGTGGTCTTTCCGTATGCATCAGGGTCTTTTCCAGCTCCATAATAACTGTCGCGGTCGATGTGCTGCAGGGAAGCGAACACGTTGAGCCTGTGTTTCTGATCAGGTGAAAACCAGTCGAATTTCAGACCTCCCGTATTGATCCCGTGTCTGGTCTGTTCTGCAATCATTGCTTCGTGAGGCGGCAGGTCGATGTTGTCGCCTCCTCTTCGGAATTCCTGAAGATGATGATATTCGGCCGTAATCTTGGAATATATGCCGGTCTTTACGTATCCTCTCAATCCTGCAGTCTGTCCCGATATTCTTGACAGTTCGGTGAATCCGTCTCCATTGGCATCCCAGGCATCCTTTTCTGTATTCTGCGCAAAGACGGCAAGGCCCAGTCTGTTGTCTTCAGAGACTATCGAGGCATTGATGTCTGTGGTATTGTGAAAAGCGGATGAACCGTTTATGGATGTGGTCGTGTGTGACACCGATGCCGAATTGCGGACCGGCTCTTTTGTTATGATGTTGATGGTTCCGGCAATTGCAGCGGAGCCGAAAAGGGCGGATCCTCCTCCTCTCATCACCTCCACCCTGTCTATCATATTGGCTGGCAACTGTTCTATTCCATAGACTCCGGCAAGTGCGCTGAATATAGGACGTGAATCTATGAGGATCTGCGTATATTGACCGTCGAGTCCGTTTATCCTGACCTGCTGGAATCCGCAGTTCTGACAATTGTTTTCGACCCTGACTCCCGGCTGGAATCCAAGTCCCTGTGCAACTGTGGAGCAGTTCCCTCTGGAGTATATGTCCATACTCACCACATTTACCAGCGTAGGGGACATCTTTCTCGTGGTCTCGCTCCTTGTCGCGGAGACAATGACTCCATCCAGAAGAACGTGATCCTCTTCGAGTGTGAAATTGACCTCCAGTGATCTGCCCTTCCTGATTTCCACTTCTTGTGTCCTGGTCTTGTATCCGATGGCGGATACTTCCAGAGTGAACTTTCCTTCCGGAAGGTTTCTCATTATGTAATGTCCTGTGTTGTCGCTGCTTACGCCGATGGTAGTGCCTTTGAGAATGACTACGATGTGGGGGAGATGTTCTCCTGTTGAGCTATCTATTATGTGGCCGTAGATATGTGCGTCCGTGTCAGCACCTTTGGCGGTCAGCATAATACATAATGCCGCCACCAAAGTTGAAAATATTCTTTTCATCTTTTGTGTATTTATAGGGGTTATTGAATGATATGTCCTGGTCTGTGTTGAATGTCAGACCTGAGGAGGACCCCTTAGAATACGGGAAAAGAATAAGTCGGTAAAAAAGTATTGGGAAATGTAACGGGAATATATATCTTCCTCCGACGGATAAAGCGGAGTTATGGATATGCATACCATATCCGCTGTCTCGGTCTGAAAACTTGACAACAGATCGATAACAGTATATTCCGTTTCGCTATGTCCGTGATCTGCTGTACCTCCGAAGTGGGAGTGTACGATCGAATTGCCGTTTACAGTATGGATATGTGGAAAAAGGTTGATACTTGAAAAGTACCAACCGAAGATCAGCAGAAATACCACTGCCATATATTTCCTGACCTTTCCCGTTTTCATAAAATCGGGGCAAAGATAATCAATATCTGAAAGATATGATAGCTGGATTTTCACCTTCTTCACACATTTCCAATAGCCAGGTGCTGTTCAAATCTTGCGGAATATGTGTTTTGCGCAACAAAGCCGGAAAATGCTTATATTTGTGGTTGCAATGCTCTTTGATTCCGGCTATGAAGTGGCTTTGGAGGCATTGTCGCAGATAAAAGGAGAATTATGAAAGTTTTGATCACCGGGACCTCGCAGGGAATAGGAAGAGCCATCGCTCAGCTGTTTCTGGCCGAGGGACATAATGTCATCGGGATAGACCGTCAGGCCTCATCTATAGCGGATGAGGCTTATACCCATATCGAGGCAGACATACGCCATTCTCTTCCCGATATTGGAGAGGTGGAGATCCTTATAAACAATGCCGGCACTCAGAATGAAGATGATATCGATGTCAATCTGAAGGCCTTGATAAGGGTTACGGAGAAATATGGTGTGCAGAAGAATATAAAGGCCATTCTCAATATAGGGTCGGCGAGCGGGCACACAGGCTCGGAATTTCCTGAATATGCCGCCAGCAAGGGAGGTGTCATAGCCTATACGAAGAATGTGGCCTTGAGGGTCGCCGGATATGGGGCGGTCTGCAACAGCCTTGATCCCGGGGGAGTCCTCACTCCGTTGAATGACTGCGTCGTGAATGATCCGGAACTGTGGAATCAGATTATGGAGCAGACCCCGCTGAAGAAATGGACATCTCCTGAAGAAATCGCCCGATGGGCATATTTCCTTACCGTCACCAATACTTTCTGTACCGGCCAGAGCATTGTCGTGGATGGAGGAGAATCCATAAATTCCAGATTTATATGGCCGGAATGATTTGAAGTCTAATTGTTAATTTTATGATTATGAAGCGCTATCTGTTTGTTTTTGTTATGCTCCTGTCGTATCTAATTCTGCCTGCGCAGTCTCTTGACAGGATGCAATGGTTCAATGAACCGGCAAACTGGTCGGTCGAGAATAATGTCCTGACTATGGATGTGACCCCTCAGAGCGACTACTGGAGGATATCCCACTATGGGTTCACCGTTGATGATGCCCCGTTCCTCTATACCGTGCGTGGAGGCGAGTTCGAGGTTAAGGTGAAGATTTCCGGTGAGTACAAGGTCCGCTTCGACCAGGCCGGACTGATGATCAGGATCGACAAGGAGAACTACATCAAGACAGGAATCGAGTTCGTTGACGGAAAGTACAATCTCAGCACTGTCGTGACCCACAAGACCAGCGACTGGAGCGTGATAGAGCTCGAAAAGCCTGTGGAATATGTGTGGATCAAGGCTGTCAGAAGGCTTGATGCTGTCGAGATCTTCTACTCGTTCGACGATAAGGATTATACGATGATGCGCAACTGCTGGCTGCAGGACAACACCCCTGTAATGGTCGGAATGATGGCTGCCTGCCCTGACGGAAACGGCTTCAAGGCCACTTTCGAGGGCTTCAGGATCACCCATCTGCCGGATCAGCGCAGACTCGAATGGCTCAGGAACAATCAGGAATAATAGGTTGTAGATTTTATTGTATGAAATATATTTGTCAGGTTTTCTGTTTGCTTATATTATGCTCTTGTGGTAGTCGTGTGCGCTACTCTTCTGATGTGGAATCTGCCTTGAAGAGTCTTGATAAGGTCATATCCCATAAGGAACTGATAGAGGAACAGAAGGAAAATCGTATTCAGCGGCTCAGGAGCAGTGTGGACGATGCGGCGTCGGACTTTGACAGATATTATATTTACGATAATCTTTTCAATGAATATTTTCAATACAATATAGACTCTGCCATTGCATACGCGCATAAAAAGATAGAACTGGCGAAAAGATCCGGTGATATAGTTCTGTTCAAGGATGCAGTAATGGATCTGGCAGAAAGATATACTATGTCCGGTCTGTACGATGCGACCTTGAATCTTTTTTCCGAACACGAATCAGAATGGAAGGATGATGCCCGTTATCTGGGTATATTCAATACTGTGTATTCCAATCTGGAGAAATCCTCCACCGATAATGTGCTGTCTGTCAAATACGGCAGTAAGAAAGAAGAATATAAAAGAGATTTTCTTTCGAGCCTGGCTGAGGATGACATAAGCCGTCTTTTTGTTCAGACCGATATCCTTCTGGAAGAGGGCAGGAACAGAGAGGTTCTGGATTTGCTTCTGCCGTGGGTTGAGAAGAACGATCCGGCATTGGAGGATAAAGGTGTCATTTATTATACAATTGCACGGGCATATAGTATGCTCGGAGACAAGGATAATGCGATCCTGTGGTATGCAAAGAGTGCTGAAAGCGATCTTCTTGTTCCGAAATATGAATACAGGTCTCTTTATGAACTGGCAAGCTGCCTTTATGAAAAGAATGATATAGAACGTGCATATACTTATATAACACGTTCCGTTGAAGATGCGATACAGTCCAATGCGCAGTTGCATAAACAGTTCTCATATCAGATTCTGCCGATCATTTCAAGTTCATATAACAGTTTCGTGGCTCAGAAGAACAAGGCTATAGTATATGCCTTGCTGATATCATTGTTATCTTTGATTTTTCTTGCGATACTCATAATTGTTCTGATAAAGGAAAGGAACCGTGTGCTGATTGCAGAAAAACTTACCAAGGAAAGCAACCAGAGACTGCAGCAGCTTACTGAAGAACTCCAGAGAAATGTCCGTATCCTTAAAGAAACAGACCAGGTCAAGGATCTTTATCTGGGAAGATATCTGAATATGTGTTCGGAATATATTGATGGCCTCGAGAAGTACAGGACATCATTACGTAAGGTGGCAAGGGAAGGTGAGGATATCATATCGGCTCTCAAGTCCAAGGATTTCATTGAAAAGGCCTTGGAAGATTTCTACAATCAGTTTGATGCTACATTCCTTGATCTTTTCCCTGATTTCATTTCACAACTGAATGAACTTCTCCAGGACGATAAGAAAGTCACATACCATTCTAAAGAAAGACTTCTTACTACCGAGTTGCGAGTCCTTGCTCTGATACGTCTTGGAGTGGATGACTCTGTAAAGATAGCCTCTTTCCTCCGCCGGTCTGTTTCTACAGTTTACAACTATCGTGTAAAGATGAGGAATGCCTCTGTCAGTGACAGAGATGAGTTCGAAAAGCGTGTAATGGAGATAGGATCACGGCAGTGAACCACTACTATTTTTGACAGGTGTAAATAGCTCTAACTTTCTGATAATCAGGTGTGGTAGCCTTCAGGTAGTCCCTCAATCACTACTAATTGGCTACCACATCTTTGATTTTGCCGGCACATTTATTTATTTTGCTTGCATAACAATAACCAAAATCATTAACTAAACCCCAATTCATTATGCTAAAGCAGAACAGGACATTCGGAATCCGAATGTTTGCATTCATTTTAGGAATGTTGCTGCCTTTGTGCGTATATGCGCAGAATATCAATGTAAAAGGAGTTGTCAGGGATGCAATCGGAAATGTTCCCGGAGCTTCTGTCGTTGAAAAAGGTACAACAAACGGAGCCATCGCAGATGTGGATGGACAGTTTTCTCTTACTGTAGCTCCAGGTGCCGTACTTGAGGTGTCCTGCATAGGCTATGTCACAGTCGAGGTTCCTGCTGGAAACGGAACTTCCTCAATAGAAATAATCCTCGATGAGGACACAGAACTTCTTGAGGAAGTGCTTGTCATAGGTTATGGTACCATCCGGAAGAGCGACCTTACCGGAGCTGTTTCGGCTGTTAACAGCAAGGACCTCAAGGATTCTCCGATGCCAAGCGTAGGACAGGCTCTTCAGGGAAAGGTTGCAGGTGTACAGATCATCGACTCAGGATCTCCGGGATCGAATGTAAACATCAAGATCCGTGGTCTGGGATCCATCAACAATTGTGATCCTCTGGTGGTTATCGACGGCGTTCCGACTGACCTAGGTATCAACGCCATCAATCCTGCAGACATAGAGCGTATCGACGTTCTGAAGGATGCTTCTGCTACTGCTATCTACGGATCGCGTGGAGCTAACGGCGTGGTTATGGTTACGACAAAGCGCGGTACATCCGGCGACAGCAAGATATCAGTTTCTGCAAATGTGTCTTTCCAGAACCCTACAAACGTTCCTCAGATGCTCAATGCTGCCCAGTATGCTCAGCTCAGCAACGAGATGATGATCAACAGCGGCAGAAGCGCAAATCCTGACTGGGTGGATCCATCTGTCCTCGGAGCAGGTACCGACTGGCTTGGCGAACTTCTCGGAACAGGCGTTATGCAGAACTATTCCGTAAGTTACTCCGGCGGAAACGACAAGTCAAATTATTATGTATCGGCAGGTTTTGTTGATCAGACAGGTGTGGTGAAGAATACCGGCTACAACAGGTTTACCCTCCAGAGCAACAGCGACACCCAGCTCCGCAACTGGCTCAAGATTTCAAGCAATATCACATTCAGTACAGATAACAAAGACAATGGAAGCTACAGCATCGGTGATACGATGAAGGCACTTCCTGTTCTTCCTGTAAAGGATGAGGACGGAGAGTGGTCAGGTCCTACCGGTAATGCAGAGTGGTTCGGCAGCATTCGCAACCCTATCGGAACCACTTATATGAACAAGTCTCAGACTACAGGATACAATATCCTTGCAAACTTCACAGGCGAGATCAAGTTCAGTAAATGGCTCAAGTTCAGAAGTACTTTCGGATATGATGCAAAGTTCTGGTTCACAGACAGCTTCACTCCTAAATATGCCTGGAAGCCGATAGCTGTGGAGCAGAGCACACGCTACAGGAGCAACAACAAGTCATTCACATATCTCTGGGACAACTACTTCCTCTTTGACCATACATTTGCCAAGAAGCACAATGTATCATTGATGGCCGGTACATCAGCTCAGTGGAACAAGTATGACTATATGAGCGGTGAGAAGGCTGAGTTCCTGTTCGACAGTGTAAACCAGATGAACAACGGTCAGACAATGAAGGATATCAGCGGAAGTATGAGCGAGTGGTCGCTGTTCTCGGTAATGGCACGTGCAAATTATTCATATAATGACCGTTATCTCATCACTGCAACAGTGCGTCACGACGGTTCAAGCCGTTTCGGAAAGAACAACCGCTGGGGAACATTCCCTTCAGTATCAGCTGCCTGGCGTACTTCCAACGAGCCTTGGTTCCCTGAGCATTCGGCAGTGAGTGACCTTAAGATACGCGCCGGATATGGCGTTACAGGCAGCCAGGCAAGTGTTTCGAACTACGGTTACCTTGCTGTATACAACACGGGAGTATATCCATTGGGATCTGCTCTTAACGGTACAGGCCTTCCTACCCTTTATTCTGCAACTTTAGCCAATCCATCCATTCACTGGGAAGAGATCGCGCAGACAAACGTAGGTATCGACATAGCATTCCTTGATTCACGCATACAGTTCTCTGTAGATGGATATATCAAGAATACCAACGATATGCTCGTGAAAGCCGCAGTTCCTATCACTTCAGGATTTGAGGACACAGGTACAACTTACGCGAATGCCGGCAGCGTACGCAATCAGGGTGTCGAGATGCAGCTCCACACTGCAAACTTCGCTGGTGAATTCAACTGGGATACGGACATATCTGCTACCTATAACACCAATAAGATCATCGACCTCAACAGTGATGTCCCTTATTACATCAACCAGGTGAACAACTCATACGTGACTATGCTTCAGAAGGGTTATCCTATCAACGTATTCTACGGATATGTGACAGACGGACTCTTCCAGAACGAGACAGATGTGCAGAATCACGCGTTCCAGCCAGGCGCTGCTCCCGGAGACATCCGCTACCGTGACCTGAACAACGACGGAATTATCAATGAGGACGACCGTACTGTGATCGGAAATCCAAACCCTACCTGGCTATTCTCTATGAACAACCGCTTCGAGTGGAAGGGACTTGAACTCTCTGTTTATCTTCAGGGTGTGGCAGGAAACTCCATCTACAATGCCAACAACATCGAGAACACAGGTATGGCTGCGGCTATGAACCAGACTACTGCTGTTCTTGGCAGATGGACAGGTGAGGGTACAAGCAACTTCATACCACGTGCAGTATATGGTGACCCTAATCAGAACTGCCGTGTATCTGACCGCTTCATCGAGAACGGATCATATCTCCGTGTGAAGAACATCACTCTTGCATATTCATTCCCTGCAAGACTTCTCGAGAAAATCCATCTCCAGGGTCTCCGCCTTGCTTTCGTGTGCGAGAACGTAGCTACCATCTCTAAATATTCAGGATTCGATCCGGAGGTTTCGATCAATGGTATCGACGCATCACGCTATCCGATCCCTCGTACATACAGCGTAGGACTGAACATTAACTTCTAATCAGCCGTAGAACAATGAAAAATACAATTAAATATACGATGATCTTGCTCGCAGCCGCTCTGATGGCTTCCTGCAGCGATTTTCTTGAGAAGAGGCCATACGATGCAGTCGATCCTGATATGGCTGTGACTGAGGACGTAGCTGTCGCACTGACCAATGCCTGCTACAGCACCCTGATGTCTTCCAACCTCTACAATATGCGTATGTGGACTCTAGATATCCTTGCCGGTAACTCCAATGTCGGAGCCGGTGGTGGTACCGACGGTCTTGAGACTATCCAGGCAGCTGACTTCATCACACAGTCAGACAATGGTATGGCACTTTATATGTGGCGTTCACCTTGGCCGGGCATCGCACAGTGCAATATTGTCCTCAACAGCCTTGAGAATGCAGATATCGACGAATCTGTCAAGGCTCAGTGTCTCGGCGAGGCATACTTCCTCCGTGCACACTATTATTATATTCTCGTACGTCTTTACGGAAGCGTTCCTATCCGTACGGAGCCATACGATCCAAGCACATCAGCTCATATCGCACGTGCTACCCTCGAGGAGAATTATGATCTTATCATCTCTGACTGCCGGAAGGCTATAGAGCTTCTTCCTGCAAAGGCAGAATATACAGGTTCCGACCTTGGACGTGCCTGCAAAGAGGCTGCAATGTGCCAGCTTGCAGATGTATATCTCACCCTTGCTCCGAATGACAATGCTCTCTACAGCGAGGTCGTGACTCTTTGTGAGGATATCGCAAGCTACGGCTGGGACCTTTCTACCTGTGATTTCGCCGCAAACTTCGATGCTACCGTCAATAACGGTCCGGAGTCACTCTTCGAGGTTCAGTATTCAGGCAGTACTGAGTACGATTTCTGGGGAGGAAACTGCCAGAGTTCCTGGGCTTCTACATTTATGGGCCCTCGTAACTCAGACTTCGTTGCAGGATCATACGGATGGAACCAGCCTACAGAGGAATTTATGAGCCAGTGGGAAGAGGGTGACCTCAGAAAGGATGTTACCGTTTTCTATGAAGGATGTCCGGATTTTGACGGCAAGGCCTACAAGAAGACTTTCTCCAATACAGGTTATAATGTACGTAAGTTCTGTGTTCCTAAGTCAGTGTCTCCTGAGTTCAACACCAATCCAGCGAACTGGATCGTTTACCGTTATGCTGATGTGTTGCTCAAGAAGGCTGAGGCACTTAACGAGATGGGACAGACTACAGCAGCCGAGACTCCTCTCAACATCGTGCGCAAGCGTGCAGGCCTTCCTGCAGTAAGCGGCCTTTCACAGGATGCTATGCGTGAGAAGATCATTCACGAGCGTCGAATGGAGCTTGCTTTCGAGGGACACCGCTGGTTCGATATGATCCGTATAGGTGACGGACAGTATGCAGTCGAGTTCCTCCACTCCATCGGCAAGACCAACGCAAACCTTAACCGTCTGATTTTCCCGATTCCTCAGACTGAAAGGGATGCAAATCCGCTTATCGAGCAGAACCCGGGATACTAATAGAAAAGAAAATATAGAAATATGAAGAGAAATATATTGAAGCTGGCTTCGTTCATCTTCGGATGCGCTGTTGCAGTGTCTTGCGCAGATGACAATTATATGGAGCTTGACAAAGGACACGACGAGCTGACTCTTTCTGTGAATGCCTCTGAGTTCGTCCTTGATGAGGCAGAGCACGGTGCTGATGCCCTTGCTCTTACCTGGACTACCGGTACCAACTTCGGTACAGGCAACAAGATCTACTATACTCTTGAGATCGCAGAAGCGGGAACGGAGTTCGCTGCACCATACGTGGTGATAGATAATCAGATCCAGACATATTCATTCAATGCTACAGTGGAGGAACTCAACAATGCCGTAAGGACGTTCTTCGGTGAGTCTGAGGAAACTTTTGCTCTTGAAGCCAGAGTTACTGCGACAGTGCCTGAGACAGATGAACTTCAGGAAAGCGTTGTTTCATTCAATGTGACTACATACAAGCCTGTTACATCGGTTCTCTACATCTTCGGAGACGGCACCAAGACCGGCTGGTCTCTGGATGCTATGGAGGAGATGAAGAGAGTAGATAACGGTATCTTCACCTGGACAGGAAAGCTCTTCGGCGGCAAGGGATTCAAGTTTGCCGTACAGAGAGACTTCATCCCAACATACAACTATGCCTCTGAAGGAAAACTCGTCTATCGTGCTACCTACGATGATCCCGATGAGTGCTTCTATGTAGGAGAAACCGGTAACTATCAGGTAGATGTAAATCTTCTCGACCTTACCATCAGCATAAAGACCAGTGCTGCCGAGACTCCTCTTTTCGAGAGCCTGTATCTCATCGGCAATATGACAGGCTGGGGTTTCGAACCGTTCACAGCCGATGCTATCGATCCGTTCCTCTTCCGTCTGGGCAAGTTCTTCGACAAGGGAGGTGAGTTCAAGTTCGCTACTGCAGACGGAAGTTGGGAGAACAACTTCAAGGCTCCGTACGCAAATGCTCCATATACTGAGACAAAGACCGTATTTGTCAGCGGATTTGATCCTGATGACAAATGGAATCTCCAGGATTCCGAGGCAGGCAAGGCATATAAGATCTGCTTCGACATCAGAAAGGACAGGGAGCGTATGCTTATGGCAGAATTTGTTCCTTACGAAATGATCTATCTTATCGGCAGCGCATCTCCGGCAGGCTGGGACCTTGGCAATGCCACCGCGATGACGGCAGGAGTCGATGCTTACACATTCACTTGGGAAGGTCATCTCAATGAAGGTGAACTCAAGTTCACCTGTGACAGGAAGAGCGACTGGATGGGTGCCTGGTTTATGGCATCAGAAGGCGGCAAGGCTCCTTCTGGCGAGATTGAGCAGATGCTTTTCATAGATAAGTCGAGTGACTGGTGCAAGAACCAGTATCTGGAGATCGGTATAGGTGACCTTGATTACAAGTGGAATATCACTGAGGCAGGCACGTATGTCATAACTCTTGACCAGCTGAAGGAAACAGTATCTATCGTTAAGAAATAATTGTGAAAAGGTTATTATATCCGATAGCCGTGGTTATTCTCGCTGTGTCCTGCGGAAAAGATCCGCAGGACGGCGGGATTCCTGGTGTAAAGCCGGGACCTGGCGAAACAAACAGCGTGACTGATGTAATTGCCGTTCAGTCAGACATCACTGTCGATCTCAAGACAGACAAGGCCATTTATGCTCCGGGAGAAGCCATTACATTCACAGGCAATGTCCCTTCTGATGCGAGGATCAGATACCGTCATCTGGGAGAGACCATCCACGAGCACTCTGCCTCCGGGGATCGGTGGACCTGGACTGCTCCTTCTGCGGACGGGCAGGGCTATATGGTGGAAGTTTATCGTCAGAGGGACGAGAAGACAGATCTTGTGCTCGGAACCATCGCAGTAGATGTGTCAAGCGACTGGACGATGTTCCCTCGGTATGGCTTCATTGGTGATTTTGGCAAGGATAAGCTCGCTGATGGCGTGATAGAGGCTGAAATGGAGTTCCTGAACCGCTGTCATATCAACGGCGTGCAGTTCTATGACTGGCACAACAAGCACCATTGGCCTCTTGGAGGCACAATGGAGAAACTTGACGAGGTCTATAAGGATATCGCCAACCGTGATGTCTATAATGCAGCAGTGAAGAAGTATATAGATGTGCAGCACGGCTATGGAATGAAGGCTATGTTCTATAACCTTGCATTTGGTGTCCTTGATGATGCCCGTGCGGATGGAGTCAAGGAAGAATGGAACCTGTATAAGAAGCCTGGTCGTGAAGACCAGGACGCCCATACGCTTCCGGGTGGCTGGAAGAGCAGCATCTATCTTGTGGATCCGGGTAATGCCGAGTGGCAGGATTATCTGATTGAAAGAAACAAGGAGGTGTATCACCACCTCGACTTCGACGGATTCCATATCGACCAGCTCGGCAGCCGAGGTACCCGTTATGATTGGAACGGAAAGCAGGTGGACCTTCCTGTGGGGTATGCTTCATTCATCAATGCTATGAAGAAGGCACATCCGGACAAGAGGCTGGTATTCAATGCAGTATCGAGCTATGGATCGAACAGGATCGCTGGAACGGGTAATGTGGATTTCTGCTATAATGAGGTGTGGGGAAGCGAGGATCAGTTCAAGGATCTCTACACCATCATCAAGACCAACGATATGAACAGCAATCACACCCTCAAGAGTGTATTGGCTGCTTATATGAACTACGAATGCAGCGGCAGGGACTTCAACATCCCGGGAGTGCTTCTGACCGATGCCGTGATATTTGCCCTTGGCGGAGCTCATCTGGAGCTTGGAGACCATTTGCTTTGTCGTGAGTATTTCCCGAGTCAGGATGTAAAGATGAGTCCAGCACTGAGGACTCTGATGGTGCGTTATTACGACTTTATGACTGCATACCAGAATCTTCTTCGTGGTGCAAGTTCGAAAGCAGAGATACAGGTGGAAGTGCTGAGTGAGGCTACCAGGAAGGTTCCGTTCAACAATTGGCCTCCAAAGGAAGAGTCGGTCACTACATATTCCAAGAAGATAGGAGACAGGACAGTAATTAATTTCCTGAACTTCAGAACGGTGGACAATCTCAGCTGGAGAGACCTCAAGGGTACCAGACCAGCTCCTGCCAAGGTGATAAAGTCACCTGTCAGGATCAAGTATGATGCAAAGGCGACCAAGGTGTGGGCAGCCTCTCCAGACCAGCACGCAGGTGCGGCTCAGGAACTTGCTTTCACGCAGGAGAACGGCTATATTTCCGTGGTTCTGCCTTCACTTGAATATTGGACAATGCTTGTAATAGAATAAATATGCGTAAGGTCTTTATATTGATTTTCTGTCTCATCGCCCCGATGCTTTATGCAGGTGATGTGACAGGAGACTGTATTTCATATACGCAGGACGGACGCTGCGTAAACTTCTCTCTTGAAGACGGTCCGGTGATACAGTTGAGGCTTTGCAGTCCTTCAGTAGTACGTGTATGGTATTCTCCCGACGGGGCACTGACCCGCCGCAACGGATCATTCGCTGTGGTGAATGAAGACCTTGAAGATATAGGAGAACTCATTGTAAATGAGCAGAATGCCTGCTATGAAATCTTTACGGACAAGCTTCGTATCAGGGTGAACAAGGCTCCTTTCAACCTTCAGATCTTCGACAAGTGGCAGAAGCTGCTTTTCAGCGATCATCTGGATAAAGGACATATAAGCGAGGGAACGAAGAAGATTGAGTATAAGTCACTTCGACGTGACGAGCATTTCTTCGGCCTTGGCGAAAAGACCGGCAAGCTTGACAGAAGGGGAGAGAGCTACAAGATGTGGAACAGTGACAAGCCTTGCTACAGCACAGTCGAGGATCCTCTCTATAAGAGTATTCCATTCTTTATGAGCTGCTATCGTTACGGCATCTTCCTCGACAATACATACAAGACAGAGTTCAAGTTCGGAACGGAAAGCCGTGATTATTACAGCTTCGAGGCTCCGGATGGTGAGATGATATATTATTTTATCTTCGGAAGGGATTATAAGGAGATAATGACCCAGTATGTAGGCCTTACCGGCAAGCCTATTATGCCTCCTTGTTGGGCTATGGGATTTGCTCAGTGCCGTGGCCTTCTGACCAATGAAGACCTAACATACGAGATAGCCAATGGCTATCGTGAAAGAGGCATTCCTTGCGAT
>JAZUMZ010000231.1:0-1630 GCA_045603885.1 Bacteroidaceae bacterium
CAGGGCGCAGATAGACAGGCACTCCATCCTGCACGATGGCTTGCGAGTGGGCAATGGTTCTTCTCCAGTTGATTTTGTTATAGCCTGAGTGGATGCTCTTCAGCACAAACAGTACGTAGTCATGGTTTTCCCGATTGAAACGTATCAGTTCCAGAATGATGTCCAGCAGCGTGTCGCTCAGCCGTTGCCGTCGGTTGCCTATCTGTGCGATGTTACGTTCCAGCAGGATGTTCTGGTCGGGGTGGGCCTCACGGTAAATCATCAGTGCGCGGTACACCCAAACTGCCAGTTCGCATACAAAACCGCGCTGCGTAACATTCATCTTGCCGTCCTTCTCGCTCACGCAGATGATGTCCTCGGGCTTCTCGCCAAACACCCTGTCGTCGTCTGCGCCCTCCGTACCTTTTTCCTCCAGCACCACCTTGGGCAGAAAGAAGATGTAGTCTTTCAGTTTAGGGGAATAGACATGACCGATGTAGTTGTAACACACGTAGCCGTCGCTCGGGCGCCGGTGATACTCTATCAGTCCGTCCGTCACCTGCTCGCGTTCCAGTACGGCAGGGTCGTAGTAATATCCTTCTATCAGGACCTTCATGCTTCGTCAGGCTTGGTTCTCTATCCTAATATTCCATCCGGCATTGTTCACGGCATCCATAAACTTGTCTATATTGCCTATGCCAAACTGTGTCGAAAGGTATATCTTCTCGCCGTTGGATAGTTCAAACTCCGTAGCTCTCTTGTTGCTGTCGGTGGAGTCTTTGGTGCGAGCATTGTATTCATCTTCGGTCTCTACCAGGTGGCGCACATAGTCTTTCAGCCCCAGCCCGTTCCATGCCTGTTCTATTGCCTGTGCGTCTGCGTCTGGGTGAGCCTCAATGTATAGTTTGAACGCCTCACGAGTCATTTGGGCTTTGTTCAGGTTGTCTGTGCCGTTCACGCGGTATCTCGACTTATCCCGCTGACGCTTGGTGTTGGGTGTGGTGTTGGATACTGCCATCGTGCCATCATCCGAATGTTCAAAAGGAAAGACCTCCAGGTCTTGTAGGAATTTGATGACCATGTTGGTGTCAACCGTTCCGTCGTGGTGGAAGAACTTACGGAAAGGCAGCAGCTCTCCATCGCTGTCCTTGAACGCTTTGTGGTTTGTCTCATTGTCCTTGAAGACATCGTTCCACAGATAGAAGATGACCTTGCTCACGAATGTCTCTACAGTGATTCTGCCGTCTTTTGCTTTCGCAAAGAAGTAGCCTAATTTCTTGTCTTCCGAGTGGGTAGTGCTCTCTATGATAGCGTTGATTACCTCCAAGAAACTCCACCAGTCGTATTGGTCGTTGTCAATCTCAATGACGTAGTTCTTCTTTGCGTCAGCAATAGGTATATATACCCAGTCCCAACGGCGTTTGAAGGCGGAGTCGATGGGGAACAGGCTTTGGTCGCTGGTGTTCATAGTGGCCCAGATGTGCAGGTTCTTGGGCAGGCGTAGCTTGCCGTCCTTGATGCCGTCTTTGTTGGTCAGCACAGGCCGTCCCTCCTCGTCATTCCCATTCAGGTATTTTGCCAAGTCTTTATCCGCTATGATCGGGTATTCCGATGCCCCTTCATCGTCTCTGTCAAGCAGTTGGAACAGGTC
>JAZUMZ010000232.1:0-2929 GCA_045603885.1 Bacteroidaceae bacterium
ATGGCCATGTCAATGTCACGGGTTTCTATCGCACCTTCAATAGGCACTGGAGAGCGGCGCCCGCTGGCATCGGGCTCGCCAAGCTCCATCTTTTGCAGGCGTACTTGCTTGACGGCGCCTTTCTCGTCGGCAATATATTCAATAGGGTTGTGGAGCGTGAGGAACTCAATACCTTCCTCTTTCGCGTGTTTAACCTCCTCAAGACGGGCGGGCATCTCTGCCTCGCTGCGACGGTAGGCTATGAATACATGCTCGGCACCCAGACGCTTGGCTGTGCGGCAGGAGTCCATAGCAGTGTTTCCACCACCTACTACCATCACGCTGTGAGCTTTGTTGATGGGTGTGTCTGCGTCAGGATTTGATGCATCCATAAGATTAACGCGGGTCAGATATTCGTTACTCGACATAATATTTATGGAGTTCTCACCTGGAATATTCATGAAGTTAGGCAGACCTGCGCCAGAAGCCACGAATATGGCTTTGTAGCCTTCTTTCTCGAGATCCTGGACGGTGACAGTCTTACCCACGATACAGTCTTTGATGAAGTTGACACCGATTTTGCGTAAGTTGTTGATCTCTACATCAACAATGGCGTTAGGCAGACGGAATTCTGGTATTCCATATTTCAACACACCGCCAATCTCATGTAGTGCCTCAAACACAGTCACGTCGTATCCGAGTTTTGCCATGTCCCCAGCACAAGAGAGGCCGGCGGGGCCGGAACCCACAACTGCCACTTTTATTCCGTTGGAAGGAGCGACCTCAGGCAGAGCCATCTTTCCACTCTCGCGCTCGAAATCGGCAGCGAAACGCTCCAAATAACCTATTGCCACAGGCTGTTTTCCCATCTTGACTTGAATACACTTGCTCTCGCACTGCTTTTCCTGCGGACAGACGCGTCCGCATACAGCGGGCAGGGCAGATGTGGATTTGAGCACCTTGGCAGCCTCTAAGAACTCGCCGCGCTCAATATTCTTAATGAAAGAGGGGATGTTTATGTTAACCGGACAACCTTCCATACATGTAGGCTTAGGGCAGTCGAGGCAACGGCGCGCCTCAAGCACGGCCTGCTCTTTGGTGAGTCCGGTGTTCACTTCTTCTGTACGGGTTGTGGCGCGGTAAACAGGGTCAAGCTCTGACATCTTGCATCGCTCAATCAAACCACGATCTTTAGGCTTTAACTGTTGTTTCAGAGCCTGGCGCCATTCGCTCTTTGGATCGGTCAACTCAGAGATAGGAGCATCGCTTGACATTTTTTCAGCCTCGGCTGCTTTTTCAGGGTCAATGCTTATTTTGCTGTCTTCGACCACGCTCTCCACATGGTTCTCCAGTTTCTTCATTTCCTCAATCTCTGCGGCCTTGAATGCGCCCATACGCTTGAACATCTCATCGAAGTCAACTTCATGACCGTCAAACTCAGGACCGTCAACACACACGAACTTGGTTTTGCCTCCGACAGTGATGCGGCAAGCACCGCACATTCCTGTTCCGTCAACCATTATGGTGTTGAGAGACACATCTGTCGGTACATTGTATTTCTTTGTCAGCAGGCAGCAGAACTTCATCATGATTGCGGGACCGATGGCAAAGCACTTGTCAACTTTCTCTCTCTGAATAACCTGCTCGATTCCGACAGTCACAACACCTTTCTGACCATAGCTTCCGTCGTCAGTCATTATAATGACTTCGTCGGAATGTTTGCGCACCTCGTCCTCGAGGATGATAAGTTCTTTTGTTCGGCCGGCAAGTACCGATATTACACGGTTTCCTGCGGCTTTGAGAGCCTGTATGATTGGAAGCATCGGAGCTACGCCCACACCACCTCCGGCACAAACCACGGTGCCGAAGTTCTCAATATGGGTGGCCTGGCCGAGAGGTCCGACTACGTCTGTTATGTAGTCGCCTTCATTCAGATTACATAGTTTGGTTGACGAATAGCCTACTTTCTGTACTACCAAGGTGATGGTTCCGGCTTCTATGTCAGACTCAGCTATCGTGAGAGGCATACGCTCTCCTTTCTCACCGACACGTACAATCACAAAATGGCCGGCTTTTCTTGATTTTGCAATCAACGGTGCTTCAACTACCAGTTTGAATACTTTCTCCGAAAATTGCTCCTTTTTAACAATCTTATTCATTTGTTTCTTTAGAATTAACGTTTCCAGATTTTCTATATATAAGGTACTTCTATAAATTAGTTTTTTTCAATCTCTCGGGTGCTCTATTTCACTTCGACGCTTTACGTTTCTTAGCGGCATCCTGGCTCTTTTGCCTTGAGCTATAGTCGCTATGCTTCCGCGGCTGCAAGATCCAACCTGTTCGCTAATAAACTGTAAATCGTCTGAAGCTAATGAATAGAACTACCCTTTAGTTAAAAATTCTTATCGTCGAGTATCTCGAAACCGCAGTAGGGCACAAGTGCCTTTGGTACACGGATTCCTTCAGGTGTCTGGTTGTTTTCCATCAAAGAAGCCACTATGCGGGGCAGAGCCAAAGCTGAGCCGTTGAGAGTGTGGCACAACTCAATTTTCTTGTCGTCCGCACGGCGGTAACGACATTTCAAGCGGTTTGCCTGATAGCTCTCAAAATTGGAAGTGGAGCTTACCTCAAGCCATCTCTTCTGTGCAGCCGACCAAACCTCGAAGTCATAGCATATCGCACTGGTGAATGACATGTCGCCGCCACAAAGACGGAGGATGCGATATGGCAGCTCCAATTTCTGAAGAAGACCCTCAACATGGCTAAGCATCTCGTTGAGTGACTCGTATGAGTGATCGGGAGCGTCTATCCTCACAATCTCCACCTTGTCGAATTCATGCAGACGGTTCAGACCGCGAACATCCTTGCCGTATGCGCCGGCTTCGCGGCGGAAACATGCTGAATAAGCGCAACGCTTTATTGGCAGGTCTTTCTCGTCGAGAATCACGTC
>JAZUMZ010000233.1:0-11993 GCA_045603885.1 Bacteroidaceae bacterium
ATTTTTTTTGTAATTTTGCATGAAGTTAATCTCTAAAATAAATAAAATATGAAAAACAGAATTGGCATGAAACGCATCCTCATGTTGATGTTCGTCCTGATGAACGTGACAACTAATTCATTTGCGGCACACTCTCAAAAAAATGATAAACTTGACATCATCCATCCTCTGTGCTGGTTCAGCGGAATGGCTGACAGCTCATTGCAGATTCTGCTGCATGGTGAAAAAATCGGCGGAATGACACCCTCTCTAAAAAAATCCGAGAACGTCAGGATTGATGAGGTGGTAAAAACTGATAATCCCAATTTTCTTATCCTCTATCTGGATTTGAAAGATGCACCTGCTCAGACGTTTACAGTCGTGCTGAGCGAGGATGGCCGGAAGATAGAGTTTGAATATGAGTTGAAGCCAAAACGTAAATATAGTGGTCGTAGCTATGACAGCTCTGATGTGGTCTATTTGCTGATGCCCGACCGCTTTTCCAACGGTTCAAAAGATAATGATGTGGTGGAAGGAATGAGGGAGCAGGTATGCGACCCGTCCATACCTTTGGCCCGTCACGGCGGCGACTTGCAAGGTATGACCTCGCATCTTGACTATCTTGCTGATTTGGGCGTGACCGCTGTGTGGCCAACTCCGTTGATGGAGAACGATATGGCGGAGGAATCATATCACGGCTATGCAATCACCGATTATTACAAGGTTGACCCTCGTTACGGAACCAATGAAGACTACCGCAAATTTGTTGATGAAGCTCATAAACGCGGTTTAAAGGTTGTTCAGGACATGGTGTTTAACCACTGTGGCAGTTTCAACCCCATATATACCGACCTCCCTGCCCGTGACTGGTTCAACAATGGCAGCCAGTACGTCCAGAGCAGCTATCGCACGGCTGCAGTGAACGATAAACATATAACTCCCTCAGGCAAATCCCTGACTGTTGACGGCTGGTTTGTGAAGACCATGCCCGACTGGAACCAACGCAACCGCCTTGTCCGTGACTATCTTATCCAGACGAGCATCTGGTGGATTGAGTATGCTGGTATCGACGGCATCCGCCAGGATACCTATCCTTATTGTGACTTTGACGCTATGGTGAAGTGGTGTGACCGTATAGAACTCGAATATCCGGGTTTCAATATTGTCGGTGAGGCTTGGATTAACAATAACGTGGGTGTGGCTTGGTGGCAGAAAGACAGTAAGCTGTCGGCTCCACTGAACACCAAATTGCCCACTGTGATGGACTTTCCCCTTATGGCTCTTCTCAACTATGTGTGTGACGAGACCACTGATGCCTGGGACCACGGCTTTGCCCGACTGTATGAATATCTCGGCCAGGACGTAGTGTTTTCTGACCCTAGCCACATTCTGACTTTTCTTGACAATCATGACACTGACCGTTTCCAGAAAAATGCTGAGATGGCTCTTGACACCACCCGCTATAAGCAGGCACTCACTTTGCTTCTTACGTTGAGGGGAATCCCTCAGGTTTATTACGGTGACGAAATTGGAATGGCCGCCAACAAGGGCAAGGGCGATGGTGCGCTCAGGCAAGACTTCCCTGGCGGATGGCCAGGCGATACGAATAATGCGTTTACGTTGCAAGGGCGTACAGAACTCCAAAACTGGTATTCCAACACTGCCCGTAACCTGTTACGGTGGAGACGTACTGCCAAGGCTGTGCAATATGGGAATCTCACCCATTTCCATGTTCGTGACGGCGTGTATGTATATTCTCGTAAATATGAGGGTCAGACGGTAACAGTGATGTTAAACGGAACGAAAGAAAACGTGGATGTAAACTTGGAGCCATACCGCGAGGTGCTTCCAAAATTGTCTGCTGTAAATATTATCAATCATAGGTCTGTCGGCCTTCATGACAAGGTCTTTTTGCAACCCAAAGAGGTCATGGTGCTCGATTTTAGATAAAAACTAACATTTTTTTTAATTTTTTATTGATTTTTTTGCAGTTTTATTGTGAAATTATCTAAATTTGCATATAGACATTGACCTGATGATTCTATAATTTATGAAAAAGACATATTTGTTGGTCTCTTTGCTTGTTTTTGCGACTTCTTTTATAGCAAGCTTGAAGTTATCCGGACAGGTACTCAAATCTCCAGACAGCAGATTTGAAATGAGTTTCTCTCTCAATGCAGAAGGACGTCCCTATTATAAATTGGATTATAAAGGGAAACCTATTGTACTCAAGAGTGGTCTTGGACTGACATTGAAAAGAGAGGCCGACGGCCGGCTGGCTACATTTGAAAATGCAGGCCAGGTGACTGGTGGTGACGGCAAGAATGCTTTGGAGAAGACTGATTTCTGCAATGGCTTTACTATTGAAAGCACAGAGACCAGTTCGTTTGATGAGACGTGGTGCCCGGTCTGGGGAGAGGAGTCTTCCATCCGCAACCACTACAATCAGATGCTCGTGAAACTTTATCAGCAGAAGAACGACAGGCACATGAATATTTGTTTCCGTCTGTTTGATGACGGACTGGGTTTCAGGTATGAGTTTCCAGATCAAGCTAATCTCATATATTTTATAATTAAAGAAGAGAACACGGAATTCGTAATGACGGGTGATCATACCGCATGGTGGATTCCCGGTGACTTTGATACCCAGGAATATCACTTTACAAAATCGAAGTTGTCGGAAATCCGTGCACTGCTTCCTAAAGCCGTACGCTCCAATGCCTCCCAGACATTAGCCGGCCCGACATGTGTCCAGACTGCGCTTATGCTCAAGACCACCGACGGTATATATATGAACCTTCATGAGGCGGCATGTGTGGACTATTCGACCATGCACCTAAATTATAATGAGGACACCAAAACATTTGAGTCGTTGCTCACCCCCGACGCCAAGGGCGACAAAGGATATATCCAGACTCCATTCAATACGCCTTGGAGAACAATCATCGCAGGCACGAGCGGTGGTGACATCCTGGCCAGCCGCATGACTCTTAACCTCAACGAGCCTTGCAAGCTTGAGGATACTTCGTGGATAAAGCCCGTGAAGTATATAGGTGTGTGGTGGGACATGATAACCAACCGCTCACACTGGTCATACACCGATGACCTGACATCTGTAAAACTCGGTGTCACCGATTATACAAAAACCAAGCCGAGCGGCCGTCATGCAGCCAACACAGATAATGTGAAACACTATATAGACTTTGCAGCCCGTCATGGATTTGACGCTGTGCTTGTGGAAGGCTGGAACCAAGGTTGGGAAGACTGGTTCGGACATGAGAAAGACTATGTGTTCGATTTCGTCAGCCCTTATCCCGACTTTGATGTGAAAGCCATTCATGAATATGCTGCATCAAAAGGTGTTAAGATGATAATGCACCATGAGACATCCTCTTCCGTGCGTAACTATGAGCGTCATCTTGACAAGGCCTATCAGTTTATGGTTGACAATGGTTATCCGGCTGTAAAAAGTGGATATGTGGGCAACATCGTACCTCACGGAGAGCACCATTACAGCCAGTGGATCAACAACCACTATATGTATTGCATCACTAAGGCCGCAGATTACCATATCATGGTGAACGCCCATGAGGCGGTACGTCCCACAGGCTTGTGCCGCACCTATCCCAACCTCATAGGCAACGAGAGTGCTTGCGGAACAGAATACGAGGCTTTTGGCGGAAATCCAGTTGACCACACGACTATCCTTCCGTTTACAAGGCTTATAGGTGGTCCGATGGACTATACTCCTGGTATATTCGAGACAGACATATCCAAGGTGTGTCCAGACAACGACTCCCGTGCCCGTACAACCCTCGCACGACAGCTTGCTCTTTATGTCACGCTCTACAGCCCTTTGCAGATGGCTGCTGACCTACCTGAGAATTACGAACGTTTTATGGACGCATTCCAGTTTATAAAGGATGTGCCTGTTGACTGGCAGCGTACGGTGTACCTTGAGGCTGAGCCTGGTGACTACGTTACCATAGCCCGTAAGGACAAACAATCTGAAAACTGGTTCGTTGGAAGCACTGTTGATGAGAACGGCCATATCACGAATCTGGACCTATCTTTTCTTGATGCTTCTGACACCTATGAGGCAACAATCTATCAAGATGCGCCAGACGCACACTGGGAAACCAACCCCCAAGCATATAAAATAACCAAACAAAATATAACTTCAAAATCAAAACTTAAGATTTATTCAGCTCCAGGAGGTGGATTCGCGATAGCGATCAGGAAACTGTAAAGCAACATTTCGATGCTTCGAGATTTCGAAATACCGAAATGTCGAAATACCGAAATACCGGAATGTCGTCATAACGAGTCATTGAGAAATTGGCAAAGGGGTACCCCTTTGGAATTTATATGCGGCCAAGGCCGCATATAAGCGGAACTAAAGAGACGAGGTTGTTAAAGCCAGTTGTTGTGATAAACCGCAGATGAGACAGCAGATTAAACTAACATAATTACTAACTAATTTAAAAACCTTAAGTACAAAAACATGAACGAAAAGCATCAATTCAGATTCCTCCTTACTTTTTTGGTGGGAATCTTCGTGTCTGTCAACGTGCTTGCCCAGGACATAAAAGTCCAGGGTTCCGTTAAGGACACTTACGGTGAGCCAATCATGATGGGTACGGTTCAACAGAAAGGCACCTCAAGGGGATGTATGACCGACCTTGAGGGTAATTTCACCCTCACCGTTCCCAAAGGTTCAACTCTGGTGTTCTCCTATATGGGATACATCACACAGGAGTTGACCGCACAGCCAACCATGAACGTAGTCATGGAAGAGGATGTGAAGATGTTGGAAGAGACAGTGGTCATCGGTTATGCCACAGTCAAGAAGAACGACTTGACAGGTTCTGTCATCGCGATTCGCCCCGACGAGATGAACCACGGACTCCAGACCAATCCTCAGGACATGATCCAGGGTAAGATTGCCGGTGTGAGCGTTATACCCGGTGACGGAACTCCAGGCGGAAGCGCCACGATACGTATCCGTGGCGGCTCTTCACTGAATGCAAGCAACGACCCTCTGATTGTGATTGACGGACTGGCACTCGACGCCTACGGCGCAAATGAGGGCTCGTCAAACGCATTGTCGATGATTAACCCTGCCGACATCGAGAGCTTCACAGTGCTGAAGGACGCGTCAGCGACAGCTATCTACGGAAGCCGCGCATCAAACGGTGTGATTATCATCACGACAAAGAAGGGTCTGGCAAACTCAAAGCCACGTATATCTTATAACGGAAACGTGAGCTTCAGCGCCAACACAAAGAAGTTGGATGTTCTCTCCTCTTCACGTTATCAGCAGTTTGCCCAGAAGCTCTTTGGCTATGAGGGCGACGATGCCGGCTGGCAGGCCAGCAGCCAGTATGCCAACCTCGGCTATTATGACGCAGACGGTAACCACCGTTTTGCGAATACTGACTGGCAGAAGGAGATTTATCGCACAGCCTGGAACACCGATCACAACGTGACGGTTGCCGGAGGTGTGAAAAATATGCCTTACCGTGTGTCGTTTGGCTACACCCATCAGGACGGTACGCTCAAGACATCAAACTTCAACCGCTACACTGCAAGCTTGAACCTCTCTCCCACGCTACTTGATGACCACCTGAAGGTAAACTTCAATGCCAAGATGATGTTCTCGAGAAACTCATACGCTGAAACTTCCGCAGTGGGCAAAGCTCTCTATGCAGACCCCACCAAGCCTGTTTACGATCCTACAGACGCATCAGCGGAATATGGTGGTTTCTGGCAGTGGCCTGTTACCGCCGACTTCGGTGACACTCAGTGGACACATTCTTACTCCGGACTGAATGCCGACAACCCTGTTGCAGCACTTCTCAACCAGAGAAATATCGGTAAAAGCCGCGATATACTCGGCAACATCGAGCTGGACTACAAAATCCATGGATTTGAAGACCTGCACCTCCACGTGAACGGAGGACTCGACCTCGGTCACGGGCGCTCCAATAAATCGGTTTCTCCATATTCTTATTCAGATAATATATACTATGGCAGCAAGGGCTGGGACAAGAAAGACAAATATACGATGTCACTCTCCATGTATGCTCAGTATATAAAGGATTTTAACGAGAAACACAGTCTCGACGTCATGGCAGGCTACGAGTGGTCTCACTATCATATCAAGACAGACTGGAGCTATCCTAAGTACTATCCTATGACCCATGCCACTCATCCAGGAGAGCTGGTGAACCCTAATTATTTCGAGGAGAAAAACTCTCTCTACAAATCAGAGAACTACCTCGTGAGCTGGTTCGGACGTCTCAACTACTCGCTGCTTAACCGTTATCTCCTTACCTTCACCTTGCGTAACGACGGATCTTCACGCTTTGCAAAGGATAACCGCTGGGGACTCTTCCCGTCAGCAGCTCTCGCATGGAAAATCAACGAGGAGGCATTCTTGAGAAACAGCACTGCTGTCTCTGATGCCAAGCTCCGTCTCGGATGGGGTGTCACCGGACAGCAGGAAGGAATAGGTGACTATGACTATCTGGCCATCTACACGATGAATAAGGCCGGTGCCTACTATCCCGTGAGCGGCGACGGACAGACCGCCCGCCCGGAGGGATATAACCCTGACCTGAAATGGGAGCGCACAATCACCTACAACGCAGGACTTGACCTCGGTTTCGCAAACAACCGCTTCACTGTAAGCCTTGACTACTACTACCGCAAGACAAAGGACCTGCTCAACTCAATCCCAGTGGCAGCAGGCACCAACTTCTCTACACAGATTCTCGGTAACATCGGTTCTCTCCACAACACCGGACTTGAGGCACAGATGACATACCGCGTTATTCAGACCAAGAACCTCCGTTGGGAAGTAGGCTATAACTTCACCTGGAACAAGAATAAGATTGACGATATTATCACCACCGAGGAAGGCCGTCCAATCGGTCACGCCTACGCTACCGTCGGTGGCGGTGGCGCCGGTGCAGTTATGGCATACGCCAAGGGTCAGCCCGCCAGCGCATTCTGGGTTTATCAGCAGGTTTACGACCAGCATGGACTGCCTGTTGAGGGTGAGTTCGTGGACCGCGACGGTGACGGCATCCTGACAGAGGGTGACAAATATTTCTATAAGAAAGGTGATGCTGACGTACTCATGGGCTTCACATCAAAGCTGATATGGAAAAAGTGGGATTTCAGTTTCTCGCTCCGCGCCAGCCTGAACAACTACATGTACAACTCCATCGAGGCTAACGACCGCGCAAATGTGTCGCCTGCTTATGTTTACAGCAACAACACCTGGCATAACGTAATAGAGAACCAACTTCCTAAGAACTGGCAGTATATGAGCAATATCGACTCACAGTCTGACTATTTCATTCAGAATGCCTCGTTCCTAAAGTGTGACAACATCACACTCGGATACTCTTTCGACCGCATCGGCAAGTGGACTATCAACGGCCGTGTTTATGCAACTGCCCAAAACGTGTTTACTATCACCGACTACAAGGGAATCGATCCTGAGGTGAGCGGTGGTTACGACAGTGCGATTTATCCGCGTCCGTTCACAGGAATCCTCGGTTTGAGCCTCAATTTCTAAGGCTTTTGTGACTTTCCTGATTTTATCACACTATTTAAATATAAGGAAATATGAAATTCAATATAAGAAAATCAATTTTTGCAGTGTCTGCGGCTGCATTGGCCATGGGAGGGCTGGTGACGGTGTCATGTACCGGCGACCTCGATGTGGATCCGATCAACCCTCAGGTGACCCAGACATTTGATAAGGATGCGCTTTTCAATAAGATATACGCCAGCTTCGCCCTTACGGGGCAGCAAGGTGGCAGTGGAAGCCAGGATATACCGGCCGAGATTTTCGCTAATGAGGGTATGTCGGGCTTTTACCGCATGGCGTGGTCTCTCAACGAGTTTACATCTGATGAAGCAGGATGGGTATGGTCTGATCCGGGAGTTCCTGAACTCCTTCATCATGCATTCTCGTCCAGCAACCAATTCTCATATGCGATGTATTACCGCCTTTACTTCACCATCACTCTCTGCAACTCATATCTGTCGCAGGTGAGCGACCCGATGGAATGTGCAGAGGTGAGACTTATCCGTGCGCTTAACTATATGTATGTGATGGATTTGTATGGCGCCGGTCCCATGTCGCTCTCCATCTCTGCCGAGCTTGCTCCTTATTACAATCGACAGCAGCTCTTCGAGTTCTGTGAGTCGGAGCTTAAAGCCGCCTTGGATGACCTGGCAGAAGAGGGAACCAATACTTACGGCCGCGTTGACAAGGCAGCCGCAAACCTGCTGCTTGCGCGTCTCTATCTCAACGCTGAGGTCTATACTGGTACACCCCGCTGGCAGGAGGCTATGGATTACTCAGAAAAGGTAATCAAAAGCGGCTATTACCACCTGAACGAGACGGGTGTGGATGCATCTGACAGCAAAGAGGGATTTACCCCTTATCAGATGCTTTTCCTTGCCGACAACAACGAGAACGGCGCTCAGTACGAGGCTGTCTTCCCTGTGCTTCAGGATGGTGTGCTCACCCAGAGCTACGATGCCACCAACTTTTTGGTGTTCTCCAACTTCTCCGGTGCCATGAGCGAGGTAATTCCTTCGGGCACAAATAACAGCTGGGGTAAGTGCGCAAGAGTCAAGGGCAAACTCGTTGAGAAATTCTTCCCTGAGACGTCTGCTCCCTCAACAGACAATATAGAGGTTATGACGACCGCTGCAAATGACGACCGCGCATTGTTCTTCAGTGAGGGATACAGCCAGAATATCACTACTGAGGCAGCCGACGAGGGTTTTGCATGCGTGAAGTTCCGCAACGTCCGCTCCGACGGCAAAGCGGCGCAGGCTGTGAACTTCGTGGACACCGACCTGCCTCTGCTTCGAGTTGCTGAGGCTTACCTCACATACGCTGAGGCCTCAATACGCAAGAATGGACAGAATGCCACCGCAACCCAGTATATCAATGCCCTTCGCAAACGCGCCAACGCCACACAGGAGGCTTCATACACACTTAGCGATGTGCTTGACGAGTGGTCAAAGGAATTCTGGTTTGAGGGCAGACGCCGTATGGACCTGATACGTTTCGGACTCTTCGGAGGCCAGTCAGAATACAGATGGGAGTTTATGAACAACATACCTGAGGGCGGCTCGTTCTCATCCAACTTCAACGTGTTTGGATTGCCTTCGACCGACATTGACCGCAACACCAACCTCAAGCAGAATCCTGGATATTAATGTTAAACTTAATCTAATAAAACAATATGAAACTGAGATATCTATTATCAGCAATGTTGATGGGCGGGTGTATGCTGGGCTTGACATCATGTGATGATGACAACGGCTCCAACCCCACATTGCGACAGCCGGAGACATTCAGCCTGAACACCCCGGCTCTGGCACAGACGGCCATTGACTTGCAGTCTTCATCAGACAGTATAGTCTTCACTTGGTCGCAGCCTGATTATGGCGGCTTCCCTGCTGTCACCACCTACTATGTACAGTACTCCACATCTGAGGATTTCCAGAACCTTGACGTGTTCCCCGACCTTGAGGATGAGAATGCCGTAAGGTTTATTCAGGAGGACGAGCCTCTCACTGTCTGTCGTGGCGCGGTGGCTACGGAGGATCTCAACCGCAATGTGTTGAAGATGCTTAATATCACCGATGATGCAGACGTGCCCGCTGAGCAGACGGTATATTTCCGTGTTACTGCACAGACCTATTCCACTGAGCTTATCTACTCCAACGTGGTAAGTATCAAGATTCAGCCTTACTTCCAGGCTCTTGTCGCGGCAGATCCGTTTGTTTGGTACATGACCGGCTCTTGTATCGGTGACGGCTCTTGGGCAAGCAGTGCTCCTTTCGGCTGTATGCCTATGTACATTACACCTGACAACACATACGATGAGCTTGACGGAACAGGTGACATCGTGTGGAGCGGCTACCTGAGTCCTGACGGATTCAAGTTCCGCGGCTCGCCAGATGACAACTGGGCAGTCCAGATTGGTCAGGGTGACTCGTTCGGAGAGTACAAACTCAACGACGGAGGCTCGGCAAACATCTCTGTACCGGTAGCAGGTATCTACGATGTTGTGCTCAACACGAAGACCAACACACCTACCATTGTGGAGCATGAGAACCAGGCAAGAACTTTCAACGGAATTGCTATCGCTGGCTCTTGGACCGCAAACTGGGATGACGAACCTATGACACCTATTACAACTGTGGGTGAGAACCACGACTGGTATCTGCAGTTCACATTCGACGCAGGCACTAAGTTCAAGTTCAAGATGGCCGGTTCATGGGACTTCAACTGGGGTGGCACTCTCGTTGGTATGTCCTCAGGCTACTATGGCAAGGGTGAGCAAAATGGTTACGACCTGTATGTATCAGAGGCAGGAACCTACGATATCTATTTCAACGATATTCTCGGAGTGTTCCGCTTGGTTAGACAATAATTTAAATCGGAACAGGACGGTGTAATCCCTGACGGACAACATCGCCGTCCTGTTCCCTAAAACAAGGAATATATGTTTAAGAAATTATTATATTTTAGTGCTGCTCTTGTCCTTACAGCCGCATGCGACGAGGATTTCGACGATTGGGCAAGCCCACAGTCTAATGAGCAGGAAGAGATTCAGACGGTCGCAGCCACCAGCAACATCGATGCTTTGACATTCGACCTGAATGAAGTTGAGGACGACTCTCTTCTGGTTGTTGACATGGCTTATGACATGCCTGAAGGCTATGAATTCAGTGAATTTGTTGGGAAGATTATCGTATCTGTGACTGACGATTCGGGTGATGTGGTTGCTTCTGACGAGTACAGCGTGCCTGTCTCTGCCAGTGGCAAAGTGGCCAAGGCTGACTTGCAAAGCATCATTACTTCTTATTACGGCAAGCGTCCATCCGCAAGGGAGACTGTTCTGAATGTGTATGCAAAACTGTTTACAAGCGGTGATCACTCTACAGTTGTCAACACTAACGCTGTAGAAATAGCTTTGACTGTCACCCCTGAGGCCACTCCTATAGCATCGGCTTACTATCTGGTAGGCGACATGCTGGCTTGGAGTGCCGACGGAATGCAGCAGTTCAGCCACAGCGACATAGATGTCTATGACGATCCTGTGTTCACAATTGTCTTTACGACAACTGCGGAGAACCAATATTGGAAGATTATTCCTCAGACAAACATCGACGATGACAATTTCTGGGCTAACCCTGGAGTGATTGGTGTGGTAAACGACGGCGACACAAGCAAAGAAGGTATGCTTGTAAACCAGGACGCCAACGCAGGAAAAATCGAGGCTCCGGGCAAATACCGCATGACTATCAACATGCTCGACTTCACCTATAAGATTGAGGAGATAAAGTTCGAGAATTTTGTCTATTTCATCGGTGCAACCGACGGCTGGGCAAACGCGGAGCAGAAATTGGCGTTGCAGAACGAGAACGGTCTCTACACTGGTTACATTTACATGGCAGACCCTAACGGATGGGGCAACCAGTTCAAGTTCCAGCGTGTGGCCGGCTCTTGGGACAACGAGATCAACAGCGGAACATTCACCGGTGGTATCTCCGGAGACCTTGAGGACGCCGGCGGCAATATCGGTGCTACAGCAGGTGAGGGTGTCTATTATGTGGAGTTGGACCTCGGTGCAGCCACTCTGAAAGGCACACGTGTGACCTTGATGGGTATTATCGGCGATTTCAACGGCTGGGGCGGTGATGTTGAGATGACCTGGAATGCCACTGACTATTGCTTCGAGGCAAGCCAGGTGGGTGCTACATCATCAGGCTGGAAGTTCCGTGTCAACAGCGACTGGGGTCTCAACCTTGGAGGTGAGCTCACCAACCTTTGGCAGGACGGCTCTAATCTGTTTGTTGACGGCAATATTGTAAAACTCTATCCAACCCGTAAAGACAACGATAACATCTACTGCACAGTAGAATAGTATTAAGGGCTAAGCAAGTCGGAGGCCAAGCGGTCTTAGGAA
>JAZUMZ010000234.1:0-3410 GCA_045603885.1 Bacteroidaceae bacterium
CAGCGGCATACTTTCCTGGTACGACCATCATATCTCTACAGGGAAACTGGAAGGGATAAACAACAAAATCAAAACAATGAAGAGACAAGCATATGGATACAGAGACGAGAAGTTCTTTGAACTCAAAATCCTTTCTCTACAAGATAAGACCTATGCATTTGTCGGATGAACCTTTTTTTTTACCTTATTCAAGTTTCGTATGATAATTCCCTTGCTTTCTTTTTTGTCCCGCAGAAATAAAGGAAATGAATGAAATGGAGTGCCTCTGGCACTTTGGAAATATACCGACTGTTTTCTGCCATTTCCTGTCTGTTGTGACAAAGTCACAATTTTCTTTCATTTTACACTAATATTCATTTTCATTGTAAGCCACATCCTTATCTGTGTCCTTCCCCACTTAAAAATTTCTTTTATTTCATTTATTTCTGCGGGACTCTTCAATGAAAAAGTACGTAAATAAGTGTTATATATCTGTGAATCAATTATATACAACTTACAAAGTTGAGTTGCCTTAAAATCAGTGAAAACCGAAGTTTAATTCCCGTATTCGCTGATTTTTAAGTTATGACTGTATAATTTTAAGTCCATCTAAATGAAAAAATAAGCCTAATGTGCCTGTTTTTTATCACTTTCCGGCTATGATATTGATGATGTCCACCACATCGCCGATATTGACTTTTCCGTCTTTGTTTACATCTGCCTTTGCATATTCCTCCTTGCCTGCGATATGGTTGATTACCGCAACCACGTCGCCGATATTGACCTTTTTGTCACTGTTGACATCGCCTTTCATTCCCAGATCAAATGTATAATATCCTAAACAGTATGTGTTATAGCGTATGAAACGCGCTTCATGGCCGTTAATATAAAACTTCAGGAAATCCTCGTTTAACTGCCCGTAGCCTTCGTTCGGCTCACATATAATAAGCACATCAAACTGCTCACCCTCTTCACATATATATGATTCAGGATGCATAATTTGTGTGGAATTCTTCCACCATGACACTTCTGTCACCTTGTATCCGGTTCCATTATTTGTAAAACTTGTTGACGGATGAGCGCCAACCTTTGGCTCAACGACAGTCACATCATAAGCTATGACTGTTGGCTTCATGGTATATGTAATCTCAAACACACCATTAGTCACTCCGTTATCAGTTTTATTGAAATCACACGCAAAATGGTTGACATGAATGTAATCATTATTATAAGTCGTGGCACCTCCATACGAGCCGGCTCGTTTAGCCTTTATATTTATAGTTTTGAAACGGACAATGTCAATAGGCGTCCGCTCATTGACGAATCTGTTGAAAATACCATAACTGAAGATAGTCGCGTCGCTTGCGTCAATCACAACACTGCCGTTTATGTTGATTTCAGAGTATTCTCTTGTATACAGTCCGCAGCCGCCACCCATAGTGTAATTGTTTTGTCCATGCGTGGTAATGTTCAAGTCAGCATTACCTCTGCAATAGAAATTATCACTTATTATGCCAAACACCTGTGGTGAGGAGCTGCTGGTGGCCTTGACATTAATATTCAACTTTCCCTGCCCTGTTCCTTGTGTAGTGACCAACAAGCTTTTTTCCGCATAAATTCCATTTACATACAATGAATTCATAGAGCAAGTCACATTAATATTTAATGAGGCTCCGTTACAAAGGTTAACCACTGCTGAGTCAGCCCTCAGGGTTGTTTGATGCTCTACTATGAAATCTAGGCCGGTATCCTCGGTTGTTGTAATTGTACTGTTGCTCGTCACATTCACCTTGATCATTTTGAATTCATAAGGTTCAGATCTGACATAGTCTTGCATAGCGGTGATTTTGTCTCCCGAATAACCTCTAAGCTCCAACACACCGGTGTTTTTGTTGTAATAAGCATTGTAGTTGCTTGATGTACCTGAACGGCTTGACCTAGTGTCGCCGTTCTTATAATAAGGCTTGTCAGCCGTCAACTCGACACCCGTTGAGATTGTACCGTTTACAAACACGCTTTTTGGATAAGTACCCTTTGACTGGGAATAGCCGCACAGCACAATTGCCATAAGCGACAGAAACAATGTAACTCTTTTCATTTGCAAATAAAATAGGATAATTCAACTTTCGAGAGTTATAAAATGGAAAAAATCAGGAGTTACGCCAGAAAACTGGCTGGAAGTTATGCACTGCGTGCAGGACGATAGCTGTTGACGCTATCTGACTATGTGGCATTGTCCTTTTTAACTTCCACGAGCGAAGCAAGTTAACTTCAATTTTAACTTCCTATTTAACTTCCGAAACTACAGTAAGATGATTATTAATGCAAATTTACAGATTTTGAAATAAAGAATTCGCCCCCCCTGTTAAAAAATGTTAATTCCAGGATTGCAAACCACACATTTTGTCTTTTCGTGATATTTTCATTACATTTGCAACATAAATCCATAAAACTGACAGCTATGAAAACAAAATCCAAACTTACACTTATCACTCTGTTGGCAGGAGCCCTCTGCCTGTTTACCACCATGACAGCCAATGCCCAAAGCCACAGGCACAACAGAGGTTACAGGCCACAATCCGGCACAAGCACGTTGCAAAAGCCAATCGCACCGACACCCATCACCGTCAGTGAGCGCACAATCAAAGACCTGCTGTATTTCCCCTACGGATGCCTGTCAGAGAACATAGGCAATCTGAGGGATGCACAGAAGATGCTCGAATCCACTTTCTGCAGCTATGAGATTGTCAACGGATATATCGGCTTACACATCAACGAAGCGTATGATTTCTCCTACAAAGGCGTGCCCATAGGTCTGTGTTATGCCGACTGGTTTGACAACCGCCACTGGTATGAGTTCTACTTTGACACCCGCTCGGAGGCACAGCAATTTTACACTATTTTGACCAACGACATAAAGAAAGCCGGCATCCCCCTCACCAAGGACACGGTGTATGGAGGATTGTCAAACCGTAAACGCCCCGTATCCATATTTAAATGGGTGTTTGTGAGTACTCCAGCCCTTGTGAAAGAGGCGGACAAGAGCAATATACACCGTGCGGATGTTGTGGGCAAATATTATGTTGAGTTTGGAGTTTATAAACGTCCAGCTCGCTAATCACCACTCCACATAGTAATTCAGATATAGTAACTCAACCTTAATAAGTTGAATATAAATGGCTCACAAATATACACAGTAATTTTTATATAAAGAACTATTAAGGAGTCTCGCAGAAATAAAGGAAATAAAGGAAATTTTGGAGCAGCGAGCACAGAGATAAGCTTGCCTAATCTCCGTCAAGTTGTTACAATATTCTCTGAAAGAAAATAGCGTGCCTTTGGCACTTTAGAAATAATCAGAGTTGTTTTTCTGCAATTTCCACTCAATTGTGACAAAGTCACAATTATTCATTTCTTCTATTTCCTTTATT
>JAZUMZ010000235.1:0-32341 GCA_045603885.1 Bacteroidaceae bacterium
TCTCTTTCTGTGACCCAAGGAGTTGTAGCTAAGTGTTGTCTTCCTAAGACCGCTTGGCCTCCGACTTTGGCGCTTCAATCCTTTAAATCCTTAAATCCAGCGAAGCGATGTTGTTTCCTCTACGGACTTATAGGACTTGAAGGACAAGTCCTCATGGTATATATTTTTTTGAACACGAATGACCATGAATGCCCATGAATTATCATAAATTATTATCCTTTACTCCCTTAGAGACAATAATAAGGCGGCGAGTCCTCACGGATGCGCCGCCTATCAAAATAAACAAATTTATTAATTCCCGCCATGTAGTATGAATAGGCTTGGCGTAGGGTCAAGCCCGAAAAAGGCGGTAACTATGTGGGTGCGTCCTCACGAACCTCCCACACGGCTTTTTATCTTGTACGATTACCACAAGCTGCCCATGCTGCCCGAATAGTCGCTGCCATTTTGTCCCTTGGAGTAAGTGGCACTACCTTCATCTCCATTGCCTTCATTGACAGTAGGTTTTGGAGAACCGTTACTCATTACATAGCCTATTTTTATTGTCTCCACGTTAAGTTTCGGTGAATTATATATCTTTTTCATTTCTTTTAAATTTTAGTGTTTGTAATTTATTTTACGAGGTACTTCTTGCCATTGCGGATTACGATGCCCTTATAGCCGTCAGATACACGCTGGCCGGCAAGGTTATAGGTAGCTCCGTCAAACAGCATGTTCTCATTCTCCACGTTGATGATACCAGTTGCAATCTCGTTGCTGTCATCGAATCTCAGTTTGATCGGGTTAGAAGTCTGAACGTGCAGATAAGCTTTGTTTGTTCCTACTGTACGGTCGTTTGCCCAGTAGAAACCATAGTCGCTACCGCTTGTGGTAAGAACATAGTTTTTATAACCGTTATCATCTGTTGCCACGGTCGCCCCGGTTCCCCTTACAAAGAGGTTTGTCTCTGTAATCTCGTCAGCTGATGCCACCACAGGCACATCGAATGTCTTTGAGGCGTCTTCACCCATATCCTCAGGGTAGTAAACCAGAACTGGTGTTCCGGCAGGAATAGCCTCCACCTTTTTCAAACTTACCACTGTTGTGCCGCTCTCATCTTCCGTTCCCGATGCGATATATGCCTTTACATCAGTGTCCGTGAAATCAAGAGCATCGTCTGATGCAAATGTAGTCATTCCACCAACTGCCTTGTAAACGGTGACGGGGGTAGCTGAAGGTGTGCCATAAATATAAATCCAGTCCACATATTGATTGTTATCACCGCCTTGCATATAAAGCGTTGTTGTTGCACCAAGAATAAATTCACCCGATTTACGTACATCATTATAACCATTACCATCAGCCGAGAAGAAAGGTTCTGCATCATCTCCTTTATAGAATTTATGTATGCCCGTTCTATTTCCTGAACAACGGTTTGAAAGAACCAAGTTATAAGTTCCAGCAGGGAGGGTAACAAATGCAGTTTTACTCCCTGCATAGCCCCCAGCTCCCATAGAGCAGCGTGTGTCTGCCGAGCTTCCTGTCCCCTTGGTAAACAAGTCTTCACCTTCTGCCAAGAACACTAAATTGGTAATAGGAGTAGATGGTTGGGAATAGCTCTTGACAACTTCTTGATTGTCAGAATTAAGATTAAAGCTTGATTTGTAACCACTGTTCTCTGAAGCAGCCTCATACAATGTTCCATTTACGTTCAGCACATTATTATAGTAGTAAGATATTATTGAGCCTGGAAAGTTCGTTCCTGTTGCTATTTCTTTAAGTATGGTTGAACCGGCTTTACCGTTAACAGTATACGAGTATATATCTTGTTCTTGTTCTGAAATATTAATAGATTTCAAAGAAGTCCAGGCATTTGCTTTGCTACCTTGCATGTAAACAGACATGGTGACAGCATCATAATTGGCATTTTCGGCAAAATGATTATTCGTTGGTGTTAAATCTGAGAATTGAGCTAAATATGTTTCCCCATTCTTAAGGTAAAACTCCGTAATAGCACCTGTATACGAGTTAACGACTAAGTGAACATCAACATCTACATTATTATCAGTAATAACTACTCCTAAATCTTCTGTTGTACCGTTAATCGTATAGGTTGTTTTATGTTTATCACTTCTAGTATCCAAAACTTGAGTCAACGTGAAATCTCCATAAGAGAACTGACTATAAGGCGTATTTGCATCAGATGACTTATATCCTATATTCCAAACAGCATCAAGAGTTATAATAGAATTCGCAGTGTGATTTAGTGCAAGTGTTGCAGGTACTTTGTTTGAATTATCGCGAGCACCAACATGCAATCCGTATGTGCTCTCAATATACATGCCATTGTAATAGTCTGCTGTAGCCATACCATAGCTGTTATACCACTTGCCGACAGTTCCTTCCGTTTGAGTAATATCAGAAGAAGACCATTCATCCAAAGTCTTGGAGTATATTGTATTCTGCACCACATCATAAGTCACCTCTATGTAAGCAAAAATCTGACTATTCTTACCTGAGGGATTAGTGAAATTAAAAACAATTGACGATGCGGCCTCAATTTCGCCAGTATTTATAGCTGCAAAAGTCTGATTAGTAGCATTCTTAACATTAAGAGGGATGTCTTTTGCCGGGTCAAATGATATGGCACTACCACCATCAACTGTATAACTATCACATGTCATGACAGCATTGGACTCATTGTTCTGGTAGGCAGATATCGTTACATTGGTAACCTTATATCCAGAGTTAACAACCAGTGTCAAGGGGCTTCCTGTTCTAAGCTTTATACCTTTATCTGTAGACGTATTGAACACAGCATAACTTCCAGTTCCCGAGGGGTTACTGCTTGAATGAATATTTACAGCTGTACCTATAACATGGGTGTCTTTTGCTGTAGTAGCATTACTCGCACCAATAGTTTGAGTATCCGCCCACGCATTACCTCCTGCCAGCAGGGCTGCTGCCAGCAGAATAAGTTTTTGTAGTTTTTTCTTCATTTTTGGTTAATGTTAAGTTAGTAAATATGTTTATTATAAATGTGTTCTTTGTCCAATCTATCTATCAGCATCTTCCAAGTGCCGCAGGCACGCTCTAATTCGCTGTCGCAGATTCTTATCACGACTCGGCAAAGCTCATACAAGTATAGTTCTGCTCTCGCTGCTCCAAGAATTCGTTTAATTTGTTCAATTCGCCGTTAATAAATACCAGCCATTATAATCCTATTTATGAAAATTCGTGGTCACTCGTGGCAATTTGTGTTAAAGAAGAACCAAGTGCCGCAGGCACGTGCCGTTCTAATAGTCCTTATCGTCCGTAGCCAAATTCCAAGCGTCAAAGACGCGCCATTTCTTTTATTTCCTTTCTTTCTGCGAGACCCGAAACCACACGCCGCAGGCACATATCATTGAGCCGAACAGAATCCATGTCCCAAAGTGGAACGCTAAAGAAGTGAGGGAACAAGTGAATGTATGGACACAAAAAAGGCGTAAGACTAAGCATAATGCTATATCCCGCATTTGAGGTCGTGAGAAAAACCTATCCAATAAGATATAGTAATACACCAGTCCTACGCTATCGCGCAGGACGACGCACACTATGTTGTCTTGATTGGATTTTGAAGTTTCTCACGTTTCAAATGCCAAGATCGAACATAACGAGTATCGTCTGTTTATCCACAATGTAAGTCGGAGCGAGGTCGCTGCTGAGCCGGAATAGTCCACTGACCGTCCGTTATGCGCAGAACGCAGATACTCCGTTGCAAAGTTATAACTTTTTTCTCAAACAGCCAAATTATTCTTTAAAAATCAGCCGTTTTTGACTCAAATCACATTTTTTCTTTCTCTCCCTTACTCCTTCAAAAATGGAAATGTCTGTGGAATAAAGACGCGTCCAAATCCGTTTTAATCAGCCATTTTTATAAATTCCTGCCATTAAGATTCTGCGTGGCCATTTGAGTTCTGTTAAAACATCCCAAATGCCGTAGGCGCTTCAATCCTTTAAATCCTTAAACCCAGCGAAGCAATGTTGTTTCCTCTACGGACTTATAGGACTTGAAGGACAAGTTCCTCATTGCAGTTTTTTTCACACGAATGACCATGAATGTCCATCAATTAATCATGAATATATTTTTGGAAATTGTCTCAATAATCCAGAGCGTTACCCCCTTGTCATCAAGCGAAATGCTTTGGATCTTGTTGGGGCATAGAACTTTAGTTCGTCCTTTTTGTCAAGCACGAAGTACGGTTTTTATTTCATTTTTTTCCTCAAGTGCCATAGGCACGTCTCCTCAAAAGTCCTAATAGTCCGTAGAAATACAAGAAAGATAAAAAAGCACTGCGTGCTCAACAAAAAATACTTGGCAGTACAGCTGGCAGTTTTATGCAAAAAATATGTTGTTCTGCACAAATTTATAACTTTTTTGTGCAGTATGCATTGTAAATTGAAGGAAATTAGTAATTTTGCCCTTACAGTCAACATTATCCATGTATGACAACAATTATTCAGGACTAACCTGAATTACAACAAACTTTCGAGTTGAGTTTTAAACTCATCAATACTAACAACATTCACTTTTGGCCAAGGTATCATTGCCAATATAGAAAGTACGCATGTGTTCGCTACCCCATTGTTTTATGGTTTCATCATTTATGGTACCGTTGTCCCACAATGCATCTAATTGCTTTTGTGCTTTTTCCGCAAAGAAAAGGGCTATAACGTTTCGGAACTCCAGCAGTTCAGCCTCTGTGCTGATACAATTAAGAGCATCCAGCAATTCTAATTTTGCTATTTGTGAATATGACATAATATACTAAATTTCTAATCAGTGACAAAATTATAAAAAAAATTCGGGGATAGCAAATTTCCGGAAAAGAAACTGATTAAGCGTACAAAAATAGAAGCCGGGTATTGTCTTGATGTTTTTCGTAAACATCCCAAGTGCCGCAGGTACTTCAATCCCTCAAATCCTTCAATCTAGCGAAGCGATGTTTTTTCATCTACGGACTTATAGGACTTGAAGGACATGTCCTCATGGTATATATTTTTTTTGAACACGAATGACCATGAATGACCATGAATTATCAAAAATACCATGTATGAACATTTATGAGAAATTCATGTTCTCCTGTTTCTCCTATCTCCTTAGAAAAAGATATATGTCCGCGGACTACTAGGAACTCAAAGGGACATGTCATGAAGATCTGTAGAGATACAAGAAAGATAAAAAACGTTCCGCTGCGTTTCACTTCACAAAAAAAGCACTGCGTGCTCAACAAAAAATACATGGCAGTACAGCTGGCAGTTTTATGCAAAAAATATGTTGTACTGCATAAATTTATAACTATTTTGTGCAGTATGCATTGCAAATTGAAGAAAAATTAGTAATTTTGCCATTACAATCAACAACAGCCATAAATGAAAACAATTATTCTGAACCAACGCAAAGAACGTGACGAGTTAATGTCACGTTCATATCTCACACGGCGGATGACCCAAGATACAGACATTCTGCTCAAAAGTCCCCTTATAAAGTTGATAACCGGCCCTCGACGTGTAGGTAAATCCACCCAGGCATTACAGATGTTGCGTACCAAAAACTTTGCCTATCTGAATTTCGACAACCAGTCATTGTTAGAATCATGGGACTCCGACCTTGTCATGAGGGTTCTTGATGAAGTATATCCTGGTTATGAGTATCTTCTTCTTGATGAGGTGCAAAACCTTGACTCTTGGGATTTATGGGTAAGCCGGCTTTACAGGATGGGCAAAAATCTTGTAATTACCGGTAGCAATGCAAAAATGCTGTCGAGTGAGATGGCTACAGTGCTGACCGGGAAATATCTCCAACTTGAGGTGTTACCCTTCAGCTTGGTGGAGTATTTTGATTGGAACGGCCTTGACATTCACTCCGAAAAAACTGAGGATAAAGTGGAAGCCGAAGTAATGTGTGATGACTATATGCGAAACGGAGGCTATCCGGAAGTCGTGAGAGCCCGACAACTTACACGTAGTTATCTGGACACCTTGTTTGACTCCATAGTTTGGAAAGATATTGCCAAAAGGCATAATGTCAGAAAAATCACAGAGTTGAACAATCTCGCCATATATCTCGTATCTAATTTTTGCAACCCTTTTACAGCTAATGAGATAAAAGATGTGCTGGGGTTGTCGAGCGTAAACACAACCAAGAACTTCTTGGAATATCTTCGTGAGCCATATCTGTTCTATTATCTGCCACGATACAACAACAAACTGAGATTGATGCAGAATTCGCCCCGAAAGGTATATGTTGTTGACAATGGCTTTGTGACAGCCAAAGCTTTTGCTCAGAGTGAGAATCTTGGACGCCTGCTTGAGAATGAAGTGTTTATAGAGCTTCTCCGCCGTGGTTACGACACAGAGAAGTCACTATTTTATTACAAGACCCGCAACGACAAGGAAATAGACTTTGTCATTCGCAAAGGATATCAAATCGAACGTCTTATCCAAGTGTGTTATGACATGAGCAGCTCAAAGACAAAGAAGCGTGAGATTGACGCTCTTGTTGAAGGTGGTGGAGAGCTAAAATGCACCAACATGGTCATCATCACAAATAACGACGAACGTATTATCGAGAAAAAAGGCTGCAAAATTAACGTAATACCTGTAAGGAAGTTCTTAGCCGGGGCCTGACCCTTTACGTTTCACCATTCACTCGTTTCAACAAAAACAGATGCCGGGTATTGTCTCACGACATTCCCGGCATCACCACTAACAAATCACAAAAGTGATTATATGTTGAATTTATTCGTTACCAAAGAGCGTTCATGGAGTTGGAGTTGTTATAATTGTACTCTCTCTCCTTACCAAGAACCTCCCCATCTTTATCGGCTTGTTGATTTGGATCTTTTGACATCGCAATCATATTACTTACTTGAATTTCAGTTACAAATATGATAGGTTTTTTATATTGCATTTTCATAATCGTTTCTGAATTTTAATTATTTTTTACATACTATCTTACTTCACGAAAACCTTCTGAGTCTTTCCGTCATTGGTTCGGATTATATTGAGTCCTTTCTGGAGTGTAGGCATCTTCACACCTGCCGCATTAAATATCTCAGCATCACCATTAATGAGAGCATCAATTGCATTGATTCCTGTTGCAATATTATCCTCACCATCGAAGTAGTAAACACTCTTAACGTTAGATGGTTCTGTCATATAAACACGGTTAGCACCAACCATCGGTTGATTTCCGTCTCCAACAACATAAAACGCAACCTTATCTTTTATCTTTTGAAGAACATATGTTCCAACTGGTGCTGCTTGAGATGCATATACACCAGTAAACAGTCCTTCAGTGTATGTCAGTTTTGTACCTTGTGCGTCACCAGTAAGAATCTCATTCCATGTGCCTTCTATAAGATATGGTTTGTTTGCCTCAAGTGCGTCAACCTCAACAAGTATCAGAGAGTTACCGTCAACCTCAGAGCAAGAATATGCTTTCACTCCAGCTGGAAGACTTGCCACTGCGAATGGAAGAATCGTAGTACCCCAACCTGCTGCCGTTGTATTGATTGTAATAGAAGGCTTGGTGGTCGGTACAAACTCGAAGTCAGCCGTGTTATTGGTAAAGAAATCTATAATATTATTTCCGTTATGGGCTATAGCTTTGTTTGCGCCCGTATTCCATAGAATATATTTACCCTCGCCGTTAGGCCTTATCTCTATCTCCATGGCCTTTGTTGCGTCTGTGATAGTACGAATACCTTCATACCAAGTGGTTCCATAGCCTTCTGCTTGAGTGGTAATATAACGAGCATTTCCATCCGTGTCAATTGCATGCACCTTATATTTATTGCCCGTTGTATGAGTAAAATAAAAAGCTTGTGCAAGATTAACATTGGCTTTCTCTAAATACTGCAGACCATACAGTCCTTGAGTTTGTTTTGGATTAGGAACGAGTGTGAGAGAATTACCTGTTTTTGTATGACCCTCACTGTTAAACACCAAGTTATACGCCTGTGTAGCATCAGGGACATTAAGTGTTGTCACAGCAGCATAAGCATTCTCCACATCTTCAACAGTAGCTGTTCCCTGAACAAGAGCATTAGCTGCATCGATAGCATCCTGAGAATATTGGAAAGCACCAGTTCCGATGTTTGTAGTAGGAATAGCATCTTTTGCATAGTCTACGTTACCTTCAATACCATCAGCAGCTGTCTTCTCTACAAGGTAGAAATCATCAAAGTAATCGCTATTGCTGAGCCATCTAGCAGCAAATTGTACGTATTTATATCCCCCACTATTTGTAAACTCATAGCTTTGCTCTGTCCATGAACCATTATACTTAATCGCTTTACGCTCATTTTGAGTATTTAATGGTGCTGTTTCTGTGCCGATAGTATTGGTCATAGAAACCACATGGAACTCAGCAGTTCCTGAACTTTTCACCCTGTATCCAAAGACATAAGTCTTACCACTTTCAATTGGCCAACCAGTCTTTATGGATTTTACAGTTCCACCACCATTGTCACTATTAGATCCATTAACAGCGCGAAGAACATTTTCACCATCTTCTTCTACCAATGTAAAGCCACTATTAGTTCCTAATTTACTACCAGCACCATTTAGCCAGCCATAGAATCCATCTGTATAATCAAATGAACCATTTTTAATGAGATTATCACCATAGTTGTGAATTTTACGTGTTGCTCCTTCATTTTCATATGCAGGAACTGTAGATTCCGGGAAAGCAACTGTTATGGTTGCTGATGCCGTGACATTGGTATCAAGGGTTGATGTCACAGTAATAGTAGCGGTACCAGAAGTAATAGCAGTTACTACACCATCAACAACTGTTACAACAGAAGGGTCGCTGCTTAGCCATGTGATATATCCTTCAGTAGCATTTACTGGAGTATAACTTGGAGTCAGAGTTACAGTGGTTGTATTTTTATCGAGAGCAATAGGTGAAGTTACCTCTGTGCCTCCGTTATATAGAGTTATTGCAGTAGGAGCTGTAGCTTCTTCTTCTGCAGTAAGATCTCTTACTTTTGTGTATTTTATGTTCTTGAAACTGAGCCAGCTTATATTGTTTTCTTCAGCAATATTGAAATGCAAATTCAGGTTGCCATCTTTCACAAGTCCCACTGCTGTATAAGTTGCGAGTTGGAACTGTGATTCACCAACTTGTGTTCCCTCTGTTACATCAACAGCTGTTGCGCCATTTACATCCATCGTGATTCCAGTAGCATCTGCCACTGCAGTCTCATTCTTTGCCCTTACACGAACCAAAGCTTGAACACTGTACAAACCATTATTCAGTCCTGTCATTGTTCCAGTCCATGTGTTTTCTACTAATGAGTTTCCATCATTTGTCCAATATTGAATAAATGGAACTGTAAAATTAGATCCATCATTTTCACCTTCAACAGACCAGTCATTGATTACAAAATCTGTAGAAGACCATGTACTACCTATATAGTTAGATGCCGGTGTATTAGTAGCGGAGGCATGCCAACCCACAGCAACTACACCTAAGTTTTTACCTGCATTATATGCATTCTCGTCAATCAATGCACCATTTTCATAATCTGTCTTGATAGCTGCAATTGCTTCAGCAAATGTGGTGGCAGCTTCTGAAGTTACGAAATTGTTTGCGGTTTGCAGATTCTCAGCTTTGGTGATGGCTGTGCTAGCTGCAAGATAAGCATCCTTTGATGTCTGTGCGGCAGCAATGGCTACAGAAGCAACGTTGTAGTTTGCTACAGTCTTATCTGCATTGTAGGTAGAAATAGCATCAGTCTGTTGCTGAGCAACCTCTGCATTCATCTTGCCTTCAACTGCAACAACATCAGGCAGACCGGCACTGACCAGTGTCAGCGTGAAGTTATCCACACAGAGCCAGCTTGCATCTGTCTTAGGATCTGTCCCCACGCCCTCAAAGCCAATAGTTATATCAGCATTAGCATCACAAGCAAACTCAACGCTGTAATCGTCTTCTTTATCTTCTACTTTTATAGCTTGTTCAATACCCGCAGCATATAATTTTGCAGATGTCACACCACGCGCCTTCACATGGGCTGACATACGATAGACACCTGCAGGCATTCCTGTGATGGTCTGAGTAACCCCAAAACTGCCAACAGGCTCATATTTTTCAGCATAATAAGTACCCGTCTTGCCAAACTCAGTGTTGCCCTGACGAGCCATATTAGAGGTCCATCCATTATTTATGTCTGACTCAAAACTTGGATTGACGATAAGTTCTGTCCAGTCACTACCCACTGTGGTCTGCGCCTTCACAGCCGTTGCAAAAGCAGTGGCAAGTTCGCTTTCTGCGTCTGCCAATTTTTCGTACGTACCATTATCATATTTCGCCTGAATGCCAGAAGCATCGTATGCAGCCTGACCAGCAGCATCCAGGGCAGCAGCTTTGGTAGCATAGTTACTAATGGCTGTATTGATGGCAGTATAGACTGCAACAGAAGACACTGCTGTGGGAATATAGAGTGAAAGTGCGTTATAGTTGGCCACAGATGCGTTGCTTTCAAATGCTGTTACATAACCATCTAAAGTATTCTTAACTGAAGCAGACATCTTACCAGTTGGAACAAGTCCGAGCAGAGCATTTTTTTCAGCATCAGGCATCTCAGGATAGTAGGTAATAGTCACATTTTTAAACGAAAGCCAGTTAAGCGTAGCATTCTCTAACTTAAAGCCATAGTAAAACGGCGTTCCACTGACACCATCAGCCATAGCAGAGAATGTACCAATGCGAGCTTTGCCGTCGCGAGCAGAACTTCCAGTGCAGGCATCTGCCTCGGCATCGCCTACAAAAATCTTCACACCACTGATATCGCCACCGGCCTCATTCATGGCACGTACCCATGCACTGACTTTGTAAACACCGTTTGCTGTAGGAGTATATGAACCAGTGATTGTAGCATCACTGAGTGTGCCTCCACTGGCTACCCACAACTCATGGAAAGGTACTTGAAATCGCGTTCCGTCACTTTGTCCTTCTACAGACCATGTGTTGGTATGCCACGTTTGACTGCCAGAATATGTGAAGCCAGAAATAGAACTATTATCAACTGGGGTAATGTTGGTAGAATTCAACACGAGTTTAATATTCTTAATCTGACACCAGTCAATCTTACTTTCATCGGAAACTTTCTTGATACCAAACTCGTAAGAAGTGTTGGCAGTCGTCACATCAAAAGTAAAAGAGACTGTATGGAATGTATTATCGCCTGGAGCAGAGTTAGTGATATCGACATCCGGCTGTCCTGTTAAAAAACCCACGGCATCTCCTGATACTGGGGTGGCATCGGAGTCATCAGAGTTGGCTGCATTCATACCACAGGCCTCAAAACTCAAAGTGTAGTTACCTTCCGGAAGTACCATTGTGCGTCCCATCATAACTCCCGCGGAACCGAATCCAGATTGCCAACTTTCACCTGCTGCTCCGTTAGCGTCGGGAGCAGCAAAAGCATGCCATCCAGAAAGAAGTGTTTGATTATTCCACCATCCTCTCCCAGCAGACTCCGCATGATTTTGTGAGCCATGGGTATGGCCACCACCATTGACAATCAAAGTCACATCTCCGATATAACTTGCCGTTACGTCAGTCTGTGCTAACGCTCCAAGTGCTCCGACGGCAAGGAGCATCAACAACAAAAGTAATTTTCTCATGTTTGTTAGTTTTTAGTTAGTAATATAGTTAATAAAAGAAATATTTCCTTTTCTTTTTTCTTCCCGCTGGAAGAACTGATTTGTTTAGTGGTGTGTAGTGCAACTTATATATGCGCCTTAGGGCGCATATATAACAAGGGGATCCCCTTGTTATAGCTTTGTTTATGTCAATACCCTATGACAGGGTTGTTATTTGTCATCGTAATGTCCTTCTACCTGCAAAACGAGTACAACGACTATGTCATCGTGAATCTCGTATATTAGGCGGTCTTGTGCCGTTATTCGCCGCGAGTAAACATTACCGCCCATTCCGACAAGAGCTTCCGGATGGCCTGTGCCTGTACGAGGATGGTCTCTAAGCTCCATAAGAATCTTTTGCATCTTCTTGTGAGAAGATGGATTGGATTTCTTCCACCTTGCTAAGATTTTTTTCGTCTTAGGTGTGAACTGGACATCGTACATCATAATGAATCCCAAAAAGCCTGTATATCTTCGTGTGATCTCAATGTAATAACATTACCCGTTCTTGCATCCTCACGTGCCTCCTCTATAGCTCTCGCCAGCTCAGGAGTGATGACATTATCCGGCTTTCCGCGCCGTTCCGGGCGCAGAGTATAGCGGCGGTTGTTGCGTGTAACCACCACCTTTTCGCCGGCATCTACCATATTAAGCATAGCCGCCATATTGTTTCGGAATTGTGTCGCACTGACTGTAGGCATTTGTTCACAGATGTATATACAGGGGCAAAGTTAGGAAAAATTTTTTTGAACACAAAAAAATATGATAGTTTTTTTGTGTTTTGGGCATATTCAGCTCGGTAAAAAAGGCTAATGGGGGGATGGGGATGATGCCTGAGATGACATCGCAGGGAACGGAAGAAGAGCAATGAGAAGAAACAGATGGAGCAGACAAAGGAGAGGCAATGAGATGAGGTGGGGGACCAAAAAACCCGCCGGCGTGATGTGCCGGCGGTTTTGCATTCAGCAATAATAAAATTTACAATATGTGTTATTCGCCTGAAAGATCCACTGTGAAGCTTGCTTTCTGTCCGTTCTTATTCTTTCCAGAGATAAGGAGTTTCTGCTCCTCGGAGTCGTTGGCCTCCCGGAAGATTCTCTCCAGCTCAGTTACAGAGCGTACATTCTGGAAGTTGCAGCGCTGGATGATAAATCCTTCGGGCACTCCCGCCTTCTTGAGATATCCGTCGGTGAGTTTCACCACCTGTACTCCGCTTGTCACTCCGAGCTCGTTCTTCTGCTCTTCCGTCAGTTCCTTAAGCTCAGCACCGAGTGCGCTGATATTCTGTGCCTTCACCATATTGGTGTTTCCTTTCGAGTTACGGAACTTGATAGTGGCAGTCTTCTCTTTCTTGTCGCGTATAAACTTGATGAACGTCTGGTCGCCCGGGCTGTAGCGGGTGGTAGCCTCCTGAAGCTCCGACATCTTGGTGATTTTCTTCTCACCCAGTCCTACGATGACATCGCCCTCTTTGAGTCCTGCCTCAGCCGCTGCACCGTCTTCGATTACCTCAGCCACGTAAACACCCTCGTTGGTTCCGAAGTCCTTGTTGTAAGATTCGTCTTTCTGCTGCTGTGCGTCGATATAAGCCCTGAGGTCCATACCAGAGACTCCGATGAGCGCGCGCTGCACGGTTCCGTACTTCTGCAGGTCTCCCACCACCTTCTTCATGATAGTTGTAGGGATTGCGAATCCATATCCAGAGAAAGATCCGGTGCGGCTGTAGAGCATGGAGTTGATGCCCACGAGCTCTCCACGAGCGTTGACGAGCGCACCACCCGAGTTTCCTTGGTTGATTGCAGCATCGGTCTGAATGAACGACTCGATTCCGTTTTGCGATCCTCCGACGTGGCGCGCCTTTGCAGACACGATACCAGCTGTGACAGTTGATGTGAGGTTGAAGGGGTTTCCGATAGCGAGTACCCACTCTCCCACTTTCAGCTCGTCGGAATCACCAATAACGATTGCCGGCAGTCCAGAAGCCTCGATTTTGATAAGCGCGAGGTCTGTAGTCTCGTCACATCCTATGATTTTTGCGGTAAACTCGCGGTTGTCGTTGAGTGTGACCTTAATATCCTCCGCCCCGTTCACCACGTGGTTGTTGGTTACGATATATCCGTCCTCCGAGATGATGACACCCGATCCTGCGCCCTGCTGCTTTGGAGTCTCGATCTGCCTGCGCTGTGTTCCTCCGTTTCCGTGGCCACGTCCAAAAAAGTCGCCGAAGAAATCCTCAAACGGGTCGTAATACTCAATTGTCTGGCTCTTGCCACCGATAGTCACCTTAATATATACCACTGTCGGGCATGCCTTCTCTGCCGCCCCTGTGAGATCCACCGGCTGCACCGGTGTACCCTTGACAGCAGACTCTTTGAAGATGCCGTCGGAGAAGTGGATTTTGTTGCTTGAATACTCGTTTGAGCTTAATGCCTTGTCCATCCATGAGAAGGCGAAGGCTCCGGTGACACCTGAGAGTAATGCAATGGCCACCACCAGCCCGTAAATTCGTTTCATGTTTTGTTTCATAAATGTTAAAATTATTGTTTAATTGTTGTTTGTTGTTACTTTTTAGTTATCGATTTGATAAGTTATTTTATTAATTTAGTTAAAATGGGGTTGATTTTAACTTTTCGACTGCAAATATATGGAAAAGTTTAAACATGACAAAAGAATTTACATTTATTAAACATGAAATTTAAGTTGTTTAACAGAAGACTGGGTGTTGAAGTTATTGCACCCCGTCGGGATTCGGGGGCAAAGATGGTTATATCACCCCAGGTGAACTACGCTTCGCTGGTTACCCGGGGTTATTAATGGAGAACCCCGTCGGAGTTCGGGGAAATGCCAAAACATACCAGTTGCCAGAAGAGACTCCCATCAAAGTGTATGAGGAACAAGGCACATAGATTTTACAGGTGTGCCTAAAACAGGTGGGAGTTACGGTTTAAACTCCTGAAGAACCTGGAGTTTTGACCCCACAAGGGAGACTGTGAAGAAGTGGGGGCGACGGTCCACGTGGTCCTGAGACAGTTTCTTGTGGGAGTGTATAGACATGAGTGTACGCCCGTCGAATGTATGGAATATCATGCCGTGTCCGTAATTGGGTGGTGTGATCGGTTCAGGCTCCTGAATCCACGGTCCTTTGAGTGTTCCGCTCAGTGAGTAGGCCACTCCCTGAGTATATACATCCCTTACCCAGCTGGTCCATAATATTCCGAGTCTTCCGGAAGACGTACGGAAAACGAACGGTCCGTCGGTCACCATATTCGGTTTTACTGTTCCGTCGTCGGTGGTCTCGCTACTCCATGGCGACTCGCTTGCCCTGAACAGAATTTCCGGTTCCCCTTCTGTGGTCGAGAAGTCATCGGATAGTTTTATGCGCTCCACCGTCCCGTCTCTGTTTTGCAGCCACTCATGGCAGTATATCATATAAGGAATGCTGTCGGTATCGATCCATAGTGTCGCATCGAGGGTTGGTTTCGACGCCGGCAGGTAATCTTTGTCTGACACAGGCACGTATGGTCCGTCGGCATGGTCGCTCACAAGCACATGACAAGCCCGTCGTGGTATTATATTGAACGCGACGGTGTCGATGTTGACAGCCTGGTTTGTGAAAGTAGCGAAATAGTAGAACTTTCCATTATATTTATGAATCTCCGCAGCCCATACTGCCGGCTTTGGCCCCATCCATGACTTCTCATTGATTTTGAATGGTATGAACGGGCCACTCCACTTAGCGAGGTCTTTGCTCTTCCATATCATACCACCTGTGCCGGTCATTATGTAAGTCTTGGTAGCCTCATCCGCGAATACGAAAGGGTCGCTCATCTGTATTGAGTCGAGCGGAACATTGTGCTTAATCTGTATTTTGTGGTTGTGGTCCTGTGCTGTAGCAACTGACGCGTATGACAAAAGGACAAGGGCGGATAAGAAGATTCTTGGTTTCATAAAAAAAAGATTAAGAATTTAGAATTATGGGAGGTTGTGGGGCTCATGGGGTTATGGGTTATAGGCGGATTACGGTGTTTACACCAGAAACAGCCTTGAGGTTTTTTATCATCTCCTCCACCTCACCGGTGTTTTTGACGAGAACCTGTGTCCTGCATGTGAAGATATCGTTGTCGCATTCTACGACAAGTTTCCTCATATTCACGTTATGCTGGTTGGAGACGACCTGAGTGATATCGTTGAGCATTCCGATGCGGTCGATTCCCCTGATTTCTATTTTCGCCATAAACCGCATGGTTCCGCTGAGGTTCCACTTAACCTCCAACACGCGGTTGCCGTGGTTAGCTTTGAGTCTTGCCGCAACAGGGCAGTTGAGCAGATGTAATGTTACAATCTTTTTCTCATTGAGATACCCCATGATAGGGTCTCCCGGTATAGGTCTGCAGCACTCTGAGAGGCTGCAAGTACGCCCGAGGTCGTCGTCGTGAACGAAAAAAGCTTTCTTCTTGTTTATTTCGGGCTTCTTGGCAGTCTGTTTCTCCTCCGCCTCCCCTTGCTGTGAGTCGTCTTTGGCCTTAACGAACGGAATATAGCGTTTCCATCCTCTGCCTCCTTTGCGCCGTTTCACGATGTCGGCCTCCTTAGCTCCAGGCACAATCTTTCCCTCGGCAATATACAGGAACAGCTCCTGTGCGTTATCAAGTCCGTGGAGTGCGCAGATACGATCGACCGCCACGCTGCTGAATATCAGCTCCTCCTTGTTGAAGAACTCCTTAAGAATTTCCTCTCCTTTGCTCCGCTTATCACGCTCAACCTTCCTGAGAGCTGTCATAATCTTGGTGGTTGCCTTAGCGGTTTTAGCGAACTTAAGCCATTCAGGCTTCACCTTCTGAGTGTTAGCCGTGATGATCTCCACCTGGTCTCCGCTGCTGAGTTTGTGACTCACTCCCACGAGTTTGTGGTTTACTTTCGCTCCGATGCAGTGAGTACCAAGAATGGAGTGTATTGAGAATGCGAAATCGAGCACAGTGCTGTCCGCCGGCATGGACTTCAACTCCCCTTTCGGTGTAAAGACAAAAATCTCAGACGCGAAGAGGTTCAGCTTGATTGTTGACATAAAGTCCATAGCATCCGGCTGCGGGTCGTCGAGCAACTCTTTGATAGTCGTGAGCCATTTCTCAAGTTCCGGGTTGGTCTCTTCCGCTTCAGGCTGTCCCTCTTTCCACTTATACATAGAGTGTGCGGCATATCCCTTCTCTGCGATTTCGTCCATCTTATTGGATCGAATCTGCACCTCAATCCACTCACCCTCTTTTGACATAAGCGTGACATGCAACGCCCTGTATCCGTTTGACTTAGGATGTGACACCCAATCTCGCAGGCGGTCGGGATGTGACTTATAGAAGTTGCACATCGTGACGTAGATATTGAAACACTCTTGCAGAACGTTTGACTCGTCTTTAGGCTCGAATATAATTCGTACTGCAAGAATGTCGTAAATCTCCTCAAACGTGAGTTTTTTCGCCTGCATCTTCTTCCAAATAGAATACGGAGTCTTGACGCGTGCCTTTATTACATGGTTAACGCCCTTCCGGTTCAGTTCAGCTGAGATAGGCTTGGTGAAGTTCTCGAAAAGGAGGTTTCTCCTCTCCTCGGTGTCGCGGAGTTTATCTACGATGCTTCTATATTCATCGGGGTACTCATACTGGAATGAGAGGTTCTCAAGCTCCGACTTGATTTTGTTCAGTCCCAATCTGTATGCGATGGGCGCATAGATATAAAGAGTCTCCCCCGCGATTTTATATTGCTTGTTCTTAGCCTGTGAGCCCAGCGTCCTCATGTTGTGGAGGGGGTCGGCAATCTTGATAAGGATTACCCTGATATCCTCGCTCATGGTAAGCAGCAGTTTCTTGAAGTTCTCAGCCTGCGCCGATGCGTTCTCACCGAATATCCCTCCTGCTATTTTAGTCAGTCCGTCAACAATCTCGGCAATTTTCTTGCCGAACATATTCTCGATGTCCTCCACCGTGTAATCAGTGTCCTCGACGACATCGTGCAGCAGTGCAGCGGAAATAGACGTGCTTCCCAGCCCTATCTCGCTACACACTATTTGCGCCACAGCGATAGGGTGCATAATATACGGCTCACCAGAAAGCCTCCTTACGCCTTTGTGTGCATACTTGGCGAAGTTGAACGCTTTCTGGATGATTTCCTTTTTCTTACGGTGTTTTGTAGCGAGGTATGAGTCGAGCAGATGTTGGAAAGCGTCTTCCACCATCTTGTCCTCAGCCTGTTCTTGTGTCAATTTATCTTCTTCTTTCATGGGCTTGAGGAATTAGTTGCGTGTGTTTTTTGTATTAAGTCGATTTGTACCGTCTCTCGCTCTACCTTCGTCTTCGGTATGACCGGTGTCTTGACGATGAATCGCTTGATGAGGTGTTCATGGCATAGCTGGCTCTTGTAGCGGTATGTGAGTAAATCTCCTCCTGCTTGGTTGCGAACTCCACGGCAGCCTCAGTTGGCAACATGATCGCATAGTCTGCCGGCACGATATCCTGACGGAACTGTGGATTGAGCGCCTTAATCTGATCAACAGAAACTCCACACATTGCAGCCACTTTAGAGAGTCTCACGGACTTGGTCACCACGACCGTGTCGGCTTGTTCTGGCAGTGACGCCATCATCGGGCTGATACCGTGCTCACAATAGTAGTTCATGATGTATGTTGCTCCGATAAATGCGGGCACATATCCTCGTGTCTCCCTGGGAAGGTAATTGTAGATGTCCCAGAATGTCTTTCCCTCTTTGCCTCCAGCTCTTGCGAGTGCCTTAGAAACGGCTCCCCCTCCGCAGTTGTATGCAGCAATAGCGAGGCTCCAGTCTCCGAATTTCTCATACAGGTGCTTAAGGTATCTGCACGCGGCGTCAGTAGATTTGACGGGGTCACGTCTCTCGTCAACAAGTGTGTTGATAGTCAGTCCATATGCTTTTCCGGTTGAGGGCATGAACTGCCACAGTCCCGCTGCTCCCACAGGTGACGTCGCTGCCGGTCTGAGTGCTGACTCTATGATAGCCATATTCTCCAGTTCGTAGGGCAGTCCATAGCGTTCGAGGGCATCCTCAAAAATAGGGCGGTAGAAGTTCATGGCCGCAAGCATAACCCCGACAGACCGTTTCATTTTGTTGGCATATTTCTCGATATATGGTCTTGATATGTCGTTGAGAGGCAGGTCGATAGTCGTCTGAATTCGTTTTAGTCTCTGAGCGATAACCTCGTCGGAGGCATAGTTGTCGCGAACAGGAGATATCGGAGCTGCATCACGCAGATAAGTTCTGTTATTATATTCCCCCATCAGAGTCTCCCTTGAAGGAAGAGACGGGTTCTCGGTTTGGTTGCTTTCGTTGTTGTAGTTGTTGTAATTTTCGTTCTGTGCTGTCGCGGTGCTTGTTATAATCAGTGCAAGCACCGCGGTAGTAAGGAATTTTCTCATGTTTATATTCTTTTTGACTTTTATGATCATTCTTTATTTAAATTATCTTATTTCGTTACGACGTTATGACGTTATGCCGGTATTTCGAGACTTCGAGGCTTCCAGGCTTCAAGTTTTTTCAAAATGTTATGGCGCACTTGATTCCATAGGAATTACCGTTGTAGCTTGCCGTGGCGCGGTCGTTGATAATTGATGGTTTAACCTTCATGCTCAAATCCTTGCTTATATCGAAGCTGGAGAGCTCTGCATCCACATATGCGTCGATTATGGAGAGCGCATAAACACCGATTGCACAAAAAATGCTGAGATCGCGGTATCGTCTGTAATAGTCTTTTTTCTTTTTAAAGAGCGTCTGCAAGCGTTCGAGATTAGCGTTCACATCGTATGACAACGGAATGAAGTTCTCATAGCTGCGTGTGTTTGGGTCATCATCCATAATGTCGATATATGCCTGAGCGTAGTCCCGATACATGGTGTTGTTCCAGCTTATGGCATAGAAGCATCCCATGAATCCCCCATAGATGAGCGGCAGTTTCCAGAACTTGCGGTTATAGATTTGTCCGCCTCCCGGTATTACGATTGCGTACCACAGAGCCTTCTTCGGGTCGGGCACCCATTTTTTTGTCTCAACGACCTCAGTCTGTCCCTGCTCCTGCTGCTCAACGACGAGAGATTTCGTCACATCCGGTGTTATCAGTGTATCAGCCTTAACCGTGTCAGTCTCATCAACGCGCTCTGTGGTCGGGTTTAATGCCGTTTTCGAACGGTCGTTCTGACTCGCTGTCGTCATTTCGATATTCCGTGATGCCGATGTCTCATTAATACGACGCTGAGGGGAATCAATAATTTGTGAGCCCGATGCGTCGAGAGTGTCAACAGATATCACAGGCTGCTCCACCTGAGCTTGCATTGATGCCGCTGTACAAATAGCGATAACGACTGCCAAGAAATATGTCACCCGCCTGTGAGCCATGCTTTCTTTCTTAAGCCAGTTTTTCAATCAGTCTCCTCATCTCTTCCACAGAGTCGAACGGAAGGGTGAGTTTTCCTTTGCCTTTGGCATTACAGGTCAGTCCCACCTTACGGTTCAACGCCTTCTCCACCCTGTCTTTCAGGTTCTGCACCTCATCTGGAACATGAGTTGGTGTGCTCTTGGCTTTAGAGCCTTTCTTCTCGCCATTGTTGAGGCTCTTCACATATTCCTCCACCATCCTTACGGACATTCCCTTCTGCACAATCTCGTTGAATACGCGTATCTGCTGCTTCGGGTCTTCGAGAGCGAGAAGTGTGCGTGCATGTCCTGTGTCGATAACACCATTTCTCAACCCCATCTGAACAGGGGCCGGAAGTCTTAAGAGACGCAGGAAGTTGGCCACGGTTGCCCGTTTCTTACCCACTTTCTCAGCCAGTTTCTCCTGTGTAAGTCCGTACTGCTCAACAAGATGCTGATATGCAAGCGCAATCTCTATAGCGTTGAGGTCCTGTCTTTGGATATTCTCGACGAGCGCCATCTCCATAAGGTGCTCCTCGTCAACACTGATGATATATGCCGGCATGGACTTCAGCCCTGCTCTCATCGAAGCTCTCCATCTGCGCTCTCCAGCCACAATCTGGTATCTGCCATTGGTCTGCTTGCGCAATGTGATTGGTTGCACGATCCCGATTTCGGCAATAGAGTCGGCCAGCTCCTGAAGAGACTCCTCGTTGAACTCACGTCTGGGCTGGTTTGGGTTAGCCTCTATAAGGTCAATACTGACCTCGTTTATTGTGTCAGACCCGTTTGTGGTGATGTCCTCTGTTGATATGAGTGCGTCGAGTCCACGTCCGAGCGCTGAGAATTTCTTTTTAACTGCCATACGGCGATTTTTTATTAAAACTGCGAATTAATCAAATAAAACGAATTTATTTCTGCTTGTCAATCAATTCCTTGGCGAGTGAGAGGTAGTTTTTTGCACCAGTCGAAGTCACGTCGTAGAGTATAACCGGAATTCCGTGCGACGGTGCCTCACTAAGCTTGACATTACGCTGTATTACCGTCTTGAACACCAGCTCTTTGAAATGCCTTTTCACTTCGTCGTAGATTTGATTTGCAAGTCTGAGCCTTGAGTCGAACATTGTAAGCAGGAATCCCTCGATTTCAAGTCCCGGATTGATTTTGGACTTTATAATCTTGATTGTCTGCAGCAGCTTTGTGATTCCCTCGAGTGCGAAATACTCACATTGCACAGGTATTATAACCGAATGTGCCGCAGTGAGTGCGTTGGTTGTGATAAGCCCGAGAGAAGGAGAGCAGTCGATGAGAATGTAGTCGTACTCCGGTTCCAGCACTTTAAGCATGTTCTTGATAACCACTTCCCTGTTTTGCAGGTTAATCATCTCGACTTCCGCTCCTACGAGGTTAATATGGCTTGGTATGATATCAAGTCCCTTGAGATCGGTTGTATATATCGCCTCGTGGGGGTCAATCATCTTTTCGTTCTTGTTTGTCGCTGCCAGTACCGTACTGATGATGCAGTCGTAAATCGATGTCTCCACCTGCTGAATATCCACTCCAAGTCCAGACGATGCGTTCGCCTGAGGGTCGGCATCAATAACCAGCACTTTTTTGTCCATTGTCGCCAAAGATGCGGCAAGGTTGATTGTAGTGGTGGTCTTCCCTACTCCTCCTTTCTGATTTGCCAATGCAATAATCCTACACATAATTCATAACTCCATTCAATTCTACATATTTAAAATAGAATTCTACTTATTCAAAAACAATGCAAAGTTACGAAAAAATGTCGGTAGTTGTAGATTTTTTATATTTTTTTAAGACGTGGGAATTATACGTTTTGGGACGCATAATGGCCAAAGTCGTATAGGCTCACTTTGTGTCAGTATAGCCTAAATCCCTAAGAATGTTGATTACTTTCTCCTTAATATCTCCTTGGAGAAGTATCAATGAGTCCTTGGAAGTCCCCCCCGTCCCACATTTAGTTTTTAACATTTTTTCAAGTTTCCCCAAATCGTCATCAGAACCCTGAAAACCTTTAACCACAGTAACTGTTTTCCCTCCTCTTCCTTTCTTCTCAACAGCGACCCTCAAGCGTTGATTTTTTGGTTCAAGTGTCTCAACCGTCTCATCATCAGACTCGTTGGTATAATCAAAGTCAGGGTTAGTTGAGAACACGACCCCGAGTCGTTTTTTCCAGTCGTTCATGACTAATGTGATTATAATTTAAATTTAAAATAGAGTTTGGGGGGGATGGAGTTATTTCGTTATGTCGGGATACCGTGATGGCTGATAATCAAAACAAAAAAGCTCCTGGGAAGATTCCCCTGGAGCTTTGTCGGGGCAGCGTGACTCGAACACGCGACCGCCTGGTCCCAAACCAGGAACGCTACCAACTGCGCCATACCCCGTTACCGCTTTTCGTCAAAAGCGGTGCAAAGTTACATATTTTTGTCGATACCGCCAAATAAAAATGCTATTTTTTTCAAAGAATGGTCTGTAAAGAATCCGTTTAGGCATATTCATGGCTGTATCTCTGTCAACATCAAGAGCTATTTCCTGTCGAGCAGCTCGGTAAGTCTGGTCATCTGCTGAGGGATTCTAATTCTCTGAGGGCATTTTTTCAGGCACTCTCCACACTCAACGCAGTGAGTTGCCAACTCGCTGTCTTTCACTGCCTCATGATATCCTTTAAGGAACTTAGCATTGGCCTTCTTGAATCCTTTGGCAGTTGCGTCTTTCGGCGGAAGCTGGTCGTCGTTCACACACTTATTATAGTAAGCGAAGTTTCCAGGAATATTCACCCCATAAGGACACGGCATGCAGTATTTGCAGTCGGTACAAGGAATGAGCGGATATGCCGAAACCTTCGACGCTATATCCTCAAGCAACGCCAGTTCCTTTGTCGTACAGGGATCGAGAGGAGAGTGAGTCTTCACATTATCCTCAAGATGCTCCATATATGTCATACCGCTGAGCGATACCAGTACATTTGGATATGTTCCGCAGAATCGGAAAGCCCATGACGCGATGCTATCGTCAGGTCTAAGGCTTTTAAGCCTGTCGGCGAAAGCCTTAGGCAGTTTTGCAAGCCTTCCTCCTAAAAGAGGCTCCATAATCACCACCTGGACATCGTGCTCCTCCATCTTTTTGTAAAGATACTCAGCGTTGGTGTTTCTCGAGTTGATTTCCTCGGCATGTTTCCAATCTACATAATTCATCTCAATCTGCGCGAAGCTCCAGCCGTACTTCTCCGTATTGTCAATAAGGTAGTCAAACACCTCAACATCTCCATGATATGAGAATCCAAGATTTCTGATACGTCCTGCCTTACGCTCCTCCATCAGGAAATCAAGCAATCCGTTGTCGATAAACCTGGCCCTTAGGTTGTCCATTCCTCCCATACCAACACCATGCAGCAGGTAGTAATCAATGTAATCGGTCTGGAGATACTCTAAAGACTTCTTGTACATTTCTATAGACGCCTCTCTCGACCACTCGTTGCCTCCGAAGTTTGAAAGTTTTGTCGCAATAAAATAATCTTTACGATTGAACCCACTGGCTTTCAGCGCCTTTCCGAGCGAAGACTCAGACTGCTCGCGCTCGTAATGAGGCGATGTGTCGAAATAGTTCACTCCATGTTCCAGGGCATATCTCACCTCCTTATTCACCATCTCCTGATCGATCTTGCGGTCTTTCTTAGGCAGACGCATCATGCCATATCCGAGCAATGACACCTTGTCTCCCGTTTTCCGGTTGACACGGTATGTCATATCTCCGCTTACCACGATTTTCTCCCTCTCTCTGGCAAAAGAAGACAATGGGCCAAGTCCCATAAGCACAGCCGCAGATGCCGATGTGATGCCAATTCTCTTTAAGAATTCCCTGCGGTCAAGCTCGCCATCCATAAAATTACTCATAACGTCAAATTTGTTGTTGATTAACTTTTCATTTGCAAAAATAACAATATTTTTTTATAAAATTTCATAGTTCACGGAAAAAAATGTAAATTTGCAAAGAAAAAACAAAAAAAACACAAAGATGTCACATTTATTGTTTATAGGCACAACAGAGTTGCTGGTCATCGGCGGCATCGCCCTTCTTCTCTTCGGAGGCAAGAAACTTCCTGAGATGATGCGCGGCCTTGGCAAAGGGGTAAACAGTTTTAAGCAAGGCATGAAAGACCCAATCGAGGAGGAACCTGTAAAAAAATCCGCCTCTTCCGGTGAATCAGCCCAATGAAATTCCATAACTCCCAGAGTGGCAGTCAGAAAATGACCTTCGGCGGACATCTTGAGGTGCTCCGCCGTATGTTGTTCAGGGTTTCTGTCGTGACACTCTCATTGAGTGTGGTTATATTCTGCCTCAAGGAGGCTACATTCAACATTCTGCTTGCTCCCAGCCAATGGGACTTCATAACCTATCGGATGATAGAGAATCTCTTACATTGGTTTGGGAGTGACTTCCATTTTCAGGAATTTCACATAAGCATGATCGCCACCGAGCTGTCGAGCCAGTTTATGATCCATATATCCACGTCTTTCTATCTCGGCTTGCTCTTCGCCTCGCCCTACATTCTCTGGGAATTGTTCCGATTCGTGTCGCCCGCCCTCTACTCCAACGAGCGTCGTTACGCCACAAAGACCGCTATAGCGATTCTTCTTCTCTTCATAACCGGCGTGCTTATCAACTACTTCATCCTCTTCCCCATCTCATTCCGTTTTCTTAGCACCTACAGCGTGTCGGAAACCGTAGTAAGCAACATCACGATAGACTCTTACATCAGCACCTTTGTTTCTCTCACTTTGGTTTTGGGAATAGTCTTCCAGCTTCCTGTGCTGGCTTTCTTCCTTGGAAAGATGGGAGTTATAAGCTCCCAGATGTTGTCACGCTACCGCAAGCACTCTCTCATCATCATCATGCTTGTCGCCGCCATTATCACCCCTCCAGATGTAATGACCCTCGTCCTGGTTACCATACCACTTTATTTGCTGTTCGAGCTTAGCATCAAAGTACTGAAATGGACAGAAAAAAGGAAAAAGGAAAAAGGAAAACAGATGATTGCGCCATCCAAACATCAGTATTGTCGGAATTAATAAGAAAAAAAAGATTTTTCTTTTATATTTCTCTCGTTTTTCGTAACTTTGCATCGTATATTTGTCAAACTAAAAAATAAAGCGTTATGAAAAAGATTATGAAAACTCTTATGGCAGTTGCCGCAGTTGCACTTTTCGCATCATGTGGCGGCGGCAACGGTCAGTCAGACGTTACATCAGGCCTGCCTCAGAAGCAGTATGAGGGCGACCACGTTTCATTCACTTATCCCGAAAGCATGGGTGAGGCAAACAAGCTGAGTTTCGGAGAGGAGAACGTTGAGGTCACATCTGCTGACAGCAAATACAAGATCAGCCTGACCTACCAGTCGAGCAATGCCTGCAAGCCCGCTGACCTTGAGACTTTCTACAACAACTTCAAGGGCATGAGCATGTATAAGGACTGGACTTTCGACGCTCCTGTGATTAACGGCAACGTAATGACTTTCAAGGCCACAAAGGGTGATCAGGTTGAGAACCACATCGCTTATGGCACAGAGGAAGGTCCCGGCTTAAACGGCACATTCAGCTATCCCACCGCTGACGCAGAGACTTACGACAAGGCAACAATTGAGCTTGCAAACTCAATCAAACTGAAGTAAGCAAATATCCACAGACAATTTCGGGAATACGCCAACGGAATCCATTAAAAACACTTCCTCACGTATTCCCGAAGTTTTTTTACAAAAAATCCCATCAAACAAAAATCCACAGATGGACACACTAAGATTTCAGGTTGTAGGCGAGGCGTTCAAGAAGAAGCCCCTTGAGATATCGATTCCCTCAGAACGTCCGTCGGAATATTTCGGCAAAAAAGTGTTTAACCGCGAGAAGATGTACAAATATCTTCCGAAGGATGTCTATCACAAGATGATAGACGTGATGGACAACGGCTCCCGCTTGGAGCGTGGCGTAGCTGACGCTGTAGCCTCAGGCATGAAGCAATGGGCAATAGAAAACGGCGTGACCCACTACACCCACTGGTTCCAGCCCCTGACCGAAGGCACAGCCGAAAAACACGACTCTTTTATCGAGCACGACGGCAAAGGCGGCATGGTAGAGGAGTTCAGCGGCAAGCTGCTCGTCCAGCAAGAGCCCGACGCCTCCTCGTTTCCCAGTGGGGGCATCCGCAGCACGTTTGAGGCTCGTGGTTACTCTGCCTGGGATCCCACATCTCCTGTGTTCATAATGGATGACACACTGTGTATCCCCACGGTGTTTATCTCTTTTTCCGGCGAGGCCCTGGACTACAAGGCTCCCCTTCTCCGTGCCCTGCACGCCGTGAATGTGGCAGCCACCGACGTGTGCCGCTATTTCGACCCCACCGTCAAGAAGGTAACCTCCAACTTAGGTTGGGAGCAGGAATATTTCCTTGTTGACGAAGGTCTCTATGCCGCCCGTCCCGACCTGCTTCTGACCGGCCGCACCCTGATGGGTCACGACTCCGCCAAGAACCAGCAGATGGACGACCACTACTTCGGCAGTATTCCAGAGCGTGTAGCCTCCTTCATGCGTGATTTGGAGATTCAAGCCCTGGAGCTTGGAATTCCCTGCAAGACCCGCCACAACGAGGTTGCTCCCAACCAGTTTGAGCTGGCTCCAATTTACGAGGAGACCAATCTTGCCATCGATCACAACATGCTTCTCATGATGGTGATGAAGCGTGTAGCTCGCAAACACGGCTTTCGTGTGCTTCTTCACGAAAAGCCATTCGCAGGCATCAACGGCTCTGGCAAACACAACAACTGGAGTCTTTGCACCGACAACGGCGTGTTGCTTCACGCACCCGGCAAGACCCAGGAGCAGAACCTCCGCTTCGCCGTGTTTATCGTAGAGACCCTGATGGGTGTTTACCGCCACAACGGTTTATTAAAAGCATCCATCATGAGCGCCACCAACGCCCACCGATTAGGAGCCAACGAAGCGCCTCCCGCCATTATCTCGTCATTCCTCGGCACACAGCTTTCGGCCTTGCTCGACCACATTGAGAACTCCGACACCGACGCCCAACTGTCGATGGAGGGAAAGCAGGGCATGAAACTCAACATCCCAGAGATTCCCGAGTTGCTGATAGACAACACTGACCGTAACCGCACATCTCCCTTCGCTTTCACCGGCAACCGCTTTGAGTTCCGTGCCGTGGGCAGCGAGGCCAACTGCGCCTCCGCCATGATTGCCCTGAACTCCGCCGTAGCCGAATCCCTTACAGACTTCAAGCGTCGTGTTGACGAACGCCTTCCCCATATTGAATCTCTTTTGAATGGCAGCAACCACAATGCGGTTTACCATGCCATAATCGACGTGCTGCGCGAAGACATAAAGACCTGCAAGCCCATTCGTTTCGACGGCAACGGCTATTCAGACGAGTGGGTTGATGAAGCCACTCGCCGTGGCCTTGACGTTGAGACCTCATGTCCCAAAATTTTCGACTGCTACCTGTCATCCTCCAGCATAAACATGTTTGAGAGCATGGGCGTGATGACCCGCAAGGAGTTGGAAGCCCGTAATGAGGTGAAATGGGAGACTTACACCAAAAAGATTCAGATTGAGGCCCGCGTTCTTGGCGACCTGTCGCTGAACCACATAATACCTGTCGCCACCCGCTACCAGAGCCAGCTTCTTAAGAATGTCGAGAACATGGCAGCTATATTCCCCGCCGACAAAGCCTCCAAACTCTCAGAGCGCAACATCAAGCTTATTGAGGAAATCGCCGAGCGTACTACCCGGATAGAAGTCCAGGTTGAGGATTTAGTGAACGCACGTAAGGTAGCAAACAAAATTGACGACGGACGAGAGCGTGCCATCGCCTACCACAACACTGTCGCTCCCAAGCTTGAGGAGATAAGGAAGCAGATAGACAAACTGGAGCTGATTGTTGACGACTCCTGCTGGCCTTTGCCCAAATACCGCGAGTTGCTGTTTATCCGCTAAATGCCTTTAAACCTCCAGTTGTCGAGAGGCTTAACGGCTATGATACCCTGTTGCTCAATATATTGTCGCAAATAATGGCGCACGTCGTAGGGTGTATATGACACGACTCTTCTGGAAAGTTCCTCCTCAGGAATCCCGGCGCCGAGTGTCAGCATCTTCCCTCCCCCGTTAGCACGGTGTCCGATAGTTGCGACCATGTACTCGGAATCCAACGAAAACGTCCGTCCGTCACTAAGTCTTGAAATCTCCACCTTATGTCCCAGAGGTTTGGTGGGGTCCACCTCATATTCAATTCCCGCGGCAGTATCGAAATTGAAAAACAGGTTCTCAAAACGCTCCTCACCGGTCGTCTTATCCACTATAGTCTTGAGAAGTTTGTCTCCAGGCTTGTCTATTGTGTTGGTCCAAAGCCAGTAGCTGCGCTCAAGCAACAGTTTAATCTCCAATCCTGTCATGCGAATGGTGTATAACCTGTCCTCAAACCAATATATTGTGAAGAGGTCAGCCACTGTCAACATCCCAGGCCCCAAGACTGTATCGGTGGAATAAGGCGAACAGAGGCTGACATCCGCTCCCGACACCCTAAGCTGCAATGAGTGAATAAGCGCCATGTATGCTGACGGTCTGAGGAAAGAATGTGAAATATCCAGTCTCGTAGTTAGCAGTCCCAGTTTCTCCGACGTATATTTCTCCACTTTGCGGAAAGCGTCAGAAAAACGAGTGCGGAAATCATCTGAGTGGCCGTTGCTGAACTGCTTGACATCATGCAGCAATCCCACAATTCCGCCTACATCACCATTATCTCCAACAGAGATTCTCAGCTCCCCGACCTCGTAGGCATAGCACCCCGCATTCAGGCACACACATGATACCCCATCAGCCCGCTTAATTTCAGTCAAACGGCTGAAATGATCGTGACCAAAAAGCACGGCATCGTAGGCATTCTCAATCATCGCCACCTCCTTGGCTGTATTCTCCCTCCACGATGTGTCGTGAATACCTCCTTTCCATCCTCCGTGCATAAGAGCGATCAGCACATGCGGGTTCTCACGCTCCTTTATCTCCCTTGCCCATCTCTCGGCACATGGCGGAATATCCTCAAACATATAATCACGGCACACATCCTCAGCCAGCCACCGTTTTGTTGACGGAGTGGTGAACCCCACCACCGCCACTTTCAGCCCATGCCGGTTGAACACCACATATGGTGCGAAAGGCATGTTTCCGTGCCTGTCTGTTATGTTTGCCGCAACCATCGTGTATCCGGAAACTTTCTGGAAGCGTTTCATTGCCCTTGTTCCAGACTCTATATCGTGATTTCCCACAGCTCCGGCATCATATCCCGCAAAGCGGCACATCTCACCAATCACATGAGAGTGGGACTTATCAACATGATTGAAAAAATAAGCCTCGGGCCCGCCTTGTATCATATCACCCCCATCGAGCAACAACACATTATCCCTCCCATATAGCTCACGACACTCCTCTACAAACCCGAAGGCACGCTCCAGGCTTCCATCGCCAAGACGGTCATAACGGAAATCGTAAGCAAAATAATTGCCATGGACATCTGTGGTGAAAAAGACATGAAGGCTTTTCATAGGTTCAGCTCAAAAAAACTCAATATCGCATCCTGTGCCTGCAGTCCACATTTGTGGGGCATATCCCATATCTCAGTTTTGAGGTTCTCTTCTTTCCCAAGTTTTCTCCACACTCGGTGCATGTCGTCGAAAGCCGCCTCCACACCTCTTACAGGAAACAGATGGTCTTGGCTACCGTTGAAGAACAACATCGGTTTCGGCGCGGCCAACTCAGCGACATGAGGATAATCCAAAAACTGGCGGAGTCCGGGCAGACAGTTAGCAAATCCTCCGTTTTCCCTCTTATTGTCGGCAGTTGACATCTGTACGTCGGTCGTTGTCATCCAACAAACCGCCGCTCCTGCCTTCACTCGGTCGGAGAGCGCCGCCAACATCCAGGCTCTGTAAGCCCCCATAGAGCAGCCTGCACATCCTATGCGGCTTTTATCCACAAACGGCAATGTTGCCAGGAACTCAGTAGATGAAATGTCATCGTAGTGCATAAACCCGCACAGGTCTCTGCCCAGCATCATCATATTTCCCGCAATCAGGTCGTACTTCTTGCGGTCAACTCCTTCTTTCCTCCCCCGCTCTCCCCACATCGGCGCGTCGATAGAGAAGCACACAAACCCATGTAAAGCCAGGAAATCTCCGATAAACTGCCCGTCATAGAGATTGTCAGCCCACTGGCGGGCATCTTCCATCACCTCTGTTGTCTCGTCGAACGGGCGTATCATCTTCTCTTTTCCAATGAACAGATGTGCTCCGTGGTCGTGCAGGAGATTGACCGCCGGGAAAGGTCCCTGCCCGTCGGGTACAAGCACATATGCCACGACGCGGCTATAAGCGTTTACGTTAAAGGCAATCTTCAGAGCCCTATATCCCTCGCGTCTCTCCTCGCCAACAACGTCCATGTCAAAATCCTTTGCAGGCATTGGCGGTGTCATCATACACTCGAACACCTTCGCTCTCGCTTTCTTCCTCCACTTTTCGAAACTCCTTATCCCAGAGTTCTCCCATGCAAGGGGGTATGTCAGCTCTTTCTTGAGCTGCTCCACATATACCGGCAGTTCAAACGAGAACTCACACGCAGAGCGCTTCTGCAAGCTCTGAGCCGACGAAAGCACAGCAAAGAAGACAGACAACACAAGCAATATGGCGCGCATAGACAATAGTACACTATATGGCGCAGGAGTTTTATTCTACATTACCTGCGAACCTGGTTTCACGTTATGCTCAACAGTGGTTACAGAGAGTGACCCGTCGAAGTCTTCAGCTGACAGTATCATTCCCTCGCTGACAAGTCCGTTCTTAAACTCACGCGGTGCCAGATTTGCAATAAACAGCACTTGCTTGCCCACCAGTTGCTCAGGCTTATAGAACTTAGCTATTCCACTAACGATGGTCCGTTTCCCCAGTCCGTCGTCAATAAGGAACTTGAGAAGCTTGTTCATCTTCTTAACTTTCTCACATTCCAGTACTGTTCCGACACGTATGTCGAGTTTCTCAAAAGCGTCGAACGGGACAATGGGTTTTACCGGCTCCGCCTTTGCCTCAGCAGCTGCATTTGCCTTTATTGTGGCCTCCAGTTTCTCTTTTTGCTGTTGGATTGTGATGTCCTCTATTTTCTGGAAGAGCAGGTCTGGCTTCGGCAGTTGCTTTCCAGCAGGCAGAAGTTCCGTGCTTCCGAGGTCAGTCCAAGAGAATTCCGTCATATCAATCATCTCCCTCAAACGTTTTGACGAGAATGGCAAGAACGGCTCGAATGCCACAGCCAGGTTTGCAGTCAGCTGCAAAGATATATATATAACGGTCTTGACTCTCTCCGGGTCTGTCTTTATGACCTTCCACGGCTCCTCATCAGCGATATATTTATTTCCGATACGCGCAAGGTTCATCGCCTCTTTCTGTGCCTCCCGGAACTTGAACTGGTCGAGCAGACGCTCCACCTCCTGTCTCACTCCGGCAAACTCAGCCAGTGTGTTTTTGTCGCCTTCCCTAAGCTCTCCACACTGCGGCACTACTCCTCCGTAATATTTCTGAGTGAGCTGAAGCGCCCTGTTCACGAAGTTTCCATACACTGCCACCAGCTCATTATTGACCCTAGCCTGGAAGTCGTCCCATGTAAAGTCGTTGTCCTTGGTCTCAGGCGCATTGGCCGTAAGCACATATCTCAGCTCATCCTGACGTCCCGGCACCTCCTCCAGATATTCGTTGAGCCACACTGCATAGTTCTTGCTTGTGGATATTTTCTGTCCCTCCAGGTTCAGGAACTCGTTAGCCGGCACATTGTCGGGCAGGTTGTATCCCCCGTGAGCTTTGAGCATTGAAGGGAAAACGATGCAATGGAACACGATATTGTCTTTTCCGATAAAGTGTATAAGCCTGGACTCAGGATCCTGCCACCACTGCTGCCACGTTCCCCATTGCCCGGGATTAGCTTCACACAGTTCCTTTGTGTTGGAGACATAGCCGATAGGCGCGTCAAACCATACGTATAGCACTTTGCCCTCAGCCCCTTCCACTGGCACAGGAATACCCCAATCGAGGTCACGAGTGACAGCACGTGGCTTCAGTCCTGCATCGAGCCAGGACTTACACTGTCCGTAAACATTCGGACGCCATTCC
>JAZUMZ010000236.1:0-6405 GCA_045603885.1 Bacteroidaceae bacterium
CACGCCATCTGCCTTTCCCTGATTGAAAAAAAGCCCCTGATCGGCAGGCGGCAGGCCCTGGATATCGCAAAAAATCTGCTGCTTAACCGGGACGAAAAAATGCCGCGGCCCTCTCGCATATATCGATTGTTTTGCTTTTTGACTTATTACGCCTGCTCCTCAGCCGCAGGCACTTCCTTAATCTTACGTCCCATAACCAGATAGGCAGTGGGAGCTGCGATGAAGATAGAAGAACATGTGCCGAACACAACTCCGAGAATCATAGCGAACGCGAATGAGCGTATTGAGTCTCCACCGAAGATGAAGATTGCAAGAAGCACTATCAACGTAGAAACCGACGTGTTGATTGTACGTGTGAGTGTCTGGTTGAGCGACTCGTTGAATATTCTCTGGTGCTCACGCTTAGGATAGAGCTTGAAGTTCTCACGAATACGGTCGAACACCACCACCTTGTCGTTGATAGAGTAACCTATAGCTGTCAGGATTGCTCCGATGAACGTCTGGTCGATCTCGAGTGAGAACCCAATCCAGCCATAGCATAGCGAGTAAACGGCTATGATGAGGAATGTATCGATGGCAAGAGCTGTAATTGAGCCCACAGAGTAAGCCACGTTTCGGAAACGCAGGAGTATATAGAGGAAGATGGCCACGAGTGCAAGGAAGACACTTATAAATGCTTTGTAGGTGATATCCTTTGCGATAGACGGTCCCACCTTCTGAGAGCTGATGATTGACCCTCCCTCGCGGTTGTCGCGGTCGATGAACGCGTCGAGAGTGACCTTCTTATCGACCAATCCGGCCTTCACGAATGAATCGTAGAGAATCTTCTCAATCTCCTGGTCAACGCCTGCTCCGTTGTCCTTAATCTTGTAGTTTGTGGTCACACGAATGCTCTTACCCTCAGTTCCGAGTGCGATGACATTAGTGTTGACAGCCTCTCCGCTCTCCTTGTCAACCAGGCTCTCCTGGAGGATGGCGCGTACGTTGTCGATATCCACGTCCTTGAGGAACTCAACCTTGAAGTTGCGTCCTCCTGTGAAGTCGATAGACTGGCTGAGCCCTCTCACCACGAGTGATCCCACTCCCACGAGCACGAGTATTCCGAAGATTGTAAAGGACTTCTTGTAACTGCTCATGAACTTATACTTGGTGTCTTTGAACATGTTGCGTGACACAGCGGTAGTATAAGTGAGATCAAGCCACTTCTCGCGGTTCACAAAGTGCTCAAACACGATTCTTGTGAGCCAAACGGCTGTGAAGAACGAGCATACGATACCGATGATGAGCGTAGTGGCGAATCCCTTGATAGGTCCTGTACCCGCCGAGAAGAGAATGATACCGGTGATAAGGGATGTGAGGTTAGAGTCGAAAATCGCCGAGAATGCGTTGCTGTAACCCGCAGAAATAGCCGACTTCATGCCCTTTCCGGCCCTCAGCTCCTCCTTGATACGCTCATATATAAGCACATTCGCATCGACGGCCGTACCGAGTGTGAGCACCATACCTGCGATTCCCGACATGGTGAGTGCCGCCTGGAACGACGTGAGGATACCGAGAGTGAAGAAGAAGTTGATGATAAGCGCTCCGTTAGCCACCATACCCGGACGGAATCCGTACATCATACACATGTATATCATAAGTATGATGAAGGCGATAACGAATGAAATGAATCCCGCCTTGATGGACTGGGCTCCGAGTGTAGGACCTACGATATCCTCCTGCACGATGACCGTGCGGGCAGGCATCTTACCCGACGAGAGCACAGTAGCGAGGTCTTTTGTCTCGCTTGGAAGGAAGTCGCCGGTGATTTGTGAGCGTCCGCCCTCAATCTTGTCGTTCACGTTAGGTGCGCTATAAACATAGTCGTCGAGAACGATAGCCACGGCATGGTGAACGTTAGCCTCAGTGAGAGCTGCCCACTTACGCGCTCCCTCAGTGTTCATGTTCATAGACACAGACGGGTGTCCGAGGTTGTCGAAGTCGTCGTGCGCCTCAGTGACAACGTCTCCCTCCATTGTGGCTGTGCCCTTCGGTCCTTTTCGCAGAGCATAGAGACGGAAGACATTTTCCTGTCCTTTCAATCCTTTCACGTCCCATTTGAGCACGAGGTCGGCAGGGAAAATCTGCTTAGCCTGCTCTGAGTTGAGCATCTGGTTGATCTCCGCCGTGTCGGTTGCCAGCGAGTAACCCACTACACATCCCGCATTTCCCTGCTGAGGGTGCAGAATAGCGAACAGAGGGTTCTGCTTCTTCATCTCCTCTATCTGCTCTTCGGACAGCTGTGCCTGGTCGGACGCTTCCTCAGGATTTGTGTTCACATTAGAGAGAATATCTTTCTTGCCTGTGGTGTCGGCTGTCTCCGCCTTGAGTGTGGTGTCGGCCTTAGCCTCTGCCTTGACAGCTGCTGTGTCGGCCGGCTGCTCGTTTTCAGCCACCTTCTTGTCGTCGGTATTCTCAGCCTCCTCGGTCTTTTCCTCTTCAGCCTCACCACCTCTGAGAGCGTTGTTCAACTGAACGAGATAAGGCATTGCAACCTGAGTGTCGTAGGTCTCCCAGAACTCAAGGTTAGCGCTTCCCTGAAGGAGCTTGCGCACACGCTCGGGCTCTTTGATACCCGGCAGCTCGACGCTGATACGTCCCACCTGCCCTTCGATTTTCTGTATGTTAGGCTGAACCACACCGAATCGGTCGATACGAGCTCTTAATACTTTGAATGCGTTGTCAACAGCATCCTCGACCTCGGCTCTGATCACCTTCTCCACTTCCGCATCGGAAGAATTTGTCTTCACCTTGTCACCCAGACGAGAGTTTGCGAAGACGGTAGCAAGTGTCTTGCCGTTAGAGATTGCCTTGAATTTATCAACGAAAATCGTAATGAAGTCCGACTGACTCTGCTGTGCCTCTTTCTGTGCCTCGCTCAGGGCCTGCAGGAACTCAGGGCTTTGGTTGTTGTCGGAAAGCACCTTCACAACGTCAGGCACAGAAACCTCAAGCATGACGTTCATACCACCCTTAAGGTCGAGTCCGAGACCGATTGCGTTCTCGCGGCACTCCTTGAGTGTGTAGCCCAGATAGCATTTTTCCTGGTTCAGCGAGTCGAGATACGCCTGCGCCGCCTTTTCTCCCTTCTCCGCCTTGATTCCCTCAGCCACATTATCTATATGGTTGGTAAAAAATGCGAAAGAGAGGTAGAAAATGCAGATAAGTGTCAGCAAGACTGCTATAACCTTTACAAATCCTTTGTTTTGCATTTTGTTAAGAAGTTAATTAATGTTTATTATTTTTATATTTTCACATTTATTGAATTCTGAGTCGAGGCAGTCATACTTTCATGTCAATTCACATAAAACCACCGCCTTTGCCAAAGGGCAAAGACCCAATTAAGTTGCAAAGTTAACATTTTTTTGTGAAAACAAAGAGTTTTCTATAAAAAAAGGTTTCAAAAAAGTAATTTTAAGGCAGTTTAAGGCTTGACACTATAGGGAAATGGTCACTCAAAGTGCACGTTCCGTCAACAAAAGAATCATATGCGCTGATTGACGGTGAGCATAGAATGTGGTCGATGCGGTAATGGATTTTGTTGCGTGAATATGAGAATCCCCACCCGTTCGCAGAGCGTGTGTATGCATCGTTGAGCAGCTTGGTCAGCTTGTAGTGGGCATATCCGTTAGCCGTCTCGTTGAAATCTCCACATGCCACCACAAGTTTCCCCTTAAGGTTCTCAACAAACTTATATACCGAATCCACCTGCGGTCCCCTTTTTGCATTGGCCTCTATAAGGTGTGCTACCACGTCCCGTGTGTTTTTCTCCCTCGTCTTCATGGACGCCACTCTGCTTGTGATGCCTTTATACTCGTCAAGTAATTTTCCGCCTATATGATATGACTGAAAATGGTTGTTGACGACATGAAGCGTGTCATCGCCAATTTTCACAGAGAAGCATGCCGACATGTTGCCCTTGCTTTCGTAGTCTATGGTTCTAGCATCTACGACCGGATATTTTGAGATGCACGAAATGACCACCTCTTTTCCTTGCTTTCCCGAATAGGGATAAATTTCCTTAAGCCCAGGCCTGTCGAACCATGCTCCTTTACACATTGTCTCCTGAAAGCACACTATATCCGCCTTGCTGTCAACAAGATAACGAATGAGAGAGTCGGCCTTCGCACCTTTTGTGGCACCAAGATTCATTGACATAAGCCTCAAAGAGCCTTGTGGAGCCTGGCCAGACAAGTTAATCGGGCAGAAAGCTCTTATGTCGGGCAGTGTCAACAGCAGTGCAATTCCTGATATAAGCGCCATTTTCCGCCTGACGAACAAGAAAAACATTGCAAAAAAGATATTCGGAAGAATCAAGAAAGGAAAAACCAATGGCAAGACCGACAATCGTGGATAATGCTGCGGCGGGAAGCAACCAGCGTATACGCATAGCACCAATGCAGCCGCACGCGCCACATTGATGACCACCAAAGCCACGACAGCATATTTCCCAACAGTTTTTTTCATTCACCGATTATTTACCGGGTACTTCTATAAATTAGTTTTTAATATCTCGAGGGTTCTCTATTTCACTTCGACGCTTTACATTTCTTAGCGGCATCTTCGTCCTTCCAGCCTTGAACCATAGCTCGCTATGCCTCTGCGGCTGCAAAAACCAACCTGCTCGCTGATAAACCGTAAATCGTCTGAAGCTAATTTATAGAACTACCCTACCTACAGTTGCTTTGACGCCTCAATGATTTTCTGCTGATCCTCCTTAGAGAGCGCGTCCCATCCGTTCTTCCGGATTTTGTCGAGAATCTCATCGATTTCACGGGTTTGCTGGCGTTTACGCTCGTTATACTCATAATCAACCCTACGTCCGGCCTCAGCATTGGCGTTAGTGCTGGAATTGCTCCCTCCTGTGAAATTAGCATGATATACGCCTCCACTATTGCTCCGGTGGTTTGTGGCTCTTCTCTGTCCTCTGAATGCGGTACGTTGCCAGTTGTTGATGTCTTTGTCGGGATTCCGCCTCCAGAAAAGAATGAGCAAATAACCGAACAGCATACCCCCAAGATGTGCGAGGTGGGCCACGCCGTCGGGGTTTCCGAGGAACTGAAACACCTCAAGGAATATATATCCTATAATGAGATATTTTGCTTTGATAGGAAACGGGAACGGAATTATGAACAGTTTTTCGTTGGGATAAGTCATGCCAAACGCAAGGAGCACACCAAAAACAGCTCCCGACGCACCGAGCGTGCATGCATTTGCCTCAATTACCCCCATTGCCTGTCCCAACTCCTGTGTGATGGCCGCACCAATTCCACATACAATATAAAAAATGAGGAATTTTTTTTCTCCCCACGTCAATGCCATGATTCTTCCAAACATGAAAAGCGCGAACATATTGAAGAAAATATGCATAAACCCTTCGTGCATAAACATGTATGTGATGAATTGGTGTGGCATAAAGAGAGGATGCTCCACATAAAATAATGCCAGCACATTATTAAGATGTATGCCACGTACCTGAAGTAAGGATGTCAAAACCCACATCACGATGTTGGCAAGTATGAGATATTTTACGACATTAGGCAGTTTCATATTTGATTTCCATTAACTTTATACTTCAATCATTCTCCTTAAAGCAATCAAGGGTACATCTATAAATTAGTTTTTGTTATCTTTTGGGTGCTTCATTTCACTTCGACGCTTTACATTTCTTAACGGCATCTTTATCCTTCCAACCTTGAACCATAGCAAGCTATGCTTCTGCGGTTGCAAGAACCAACCTGCTCGCTAATAAATTGTAAATCGCCTGAAGCTAATTTAGAACTACCCTTTATTACATTTTGACCGCAAAGTTAAAAAAACAGAATTGAAATTCCAAATATATTTTAAGATTTTTGGAATCGAATCCAAAATTATTATAAGATTTTTGGAAAACAGAGTAAATCCTGACCGGATGAATTGACCACAAATTATTCATATATTAAAATTAATATGATAAAGGACACTTATTTTCAAATGTTTAGCGCATCCGAGACTAAAAAATATAAAATCAAAAAACGCTGACGCTTGACAAAAAACATGCGGATGAGGCATCGGAGATATGGAACCCCTTCAGGGTTCACGGTGTGTTGTGTCTGGTATCACCCCGGGTACGCCGCACTGCGTTTGCGACCCGGGGTTAATAACATGTAACCTCTTCGAGGTTATCATGCAAACGAAGGATTCTCTTTTTGATGGTTATGCTTTTTGTAGAATGGAGTGAAACGGAATGTTTTTGATAAACGTAACGAAGTGGAGTGTTTTTTGTCAAGGGTGGTCGGCACAAAGTGCTGGCGTGGATGGCGGCAGGGATGGCAGCAAGCTTGCTAAGTCGGATCGTAGCCATGTCGTTCTGTGAGCCAAGGAGTT
>JAZUMZ010000237.1:0-1987 GCA_045603885.1 Bacteroidaceae bacterium
ATACGAAACCAACACTCACGATTGCAACCATCAGCACTCGACCCAAAAGGGCAGCTTGCTCCTGCAAGAACACAGTGCAAAAATACAGAATAATTCAAAAGCCAAAGAAAAAGAATGAGAATTTTGCAAAAGGATCTCACTTACTCACTTGACAGGGTTGGAACGCCGATGTACAGGACATTCAAACGTGGTGAGGTGTCGATGAAACCTCAAGAAGTTATGTGTCGTGCTACTTGTGCTACTTTGGCCTTTATTATGTTGATTGTTAGCTTGTTATCAGTAGCACAATTCCTAAACATGGTGCTACCGTCGTGCTAATATTAAAATTCTTCCAGATACTTCACAATCTTCTCACGGATGGGCAGAAGGTCAACGGATATAGCCTCCCAAACCACAGATTAACCGCATTATAATTGTGAGCAGAAATTATCGATCAAGTACCTAAGATAATCATCACTGAGTGATGCTCTTTGTCTCTTCCTTCGCATTGGCTCTTTCTTTTCGTCTGCGTTGAGAATGGCGATAGCCATCTTGTTGACTAAAGAGAAGTTGGTGGCAGCATTTTTTCTCTTTCTTGATGCATCCTCCAGGAAGTCCACGTCAAGTCTCCAATGCAGTCCGTTCTCCACTCCCCAGTGTTCTCTTGCCGTCTTGAGAAACAATTCGGCATCGGCACTGATAGAACTGATGAAGTACCTGTCTTCCCTGACGAGCTCTCCATCAACTTCCTTCTCAAGGGTGATCATGCCAAACGACTTTATCCACGGCCATTCCTTGTGGAATTCGCCGATAAGAGCCAAATCTGATATAGCCACACAAGTCCTTACGGCCAGTCCTTTGCCAGGCTTTCCGCCGTAGTTCTTTGCCTTCCGGACAGGCCATGTATATCCCTTGCTGTTCAGGGCTGTATCCACGGCATCAGCTATGGCTTTCATAAGGAACTTCTGGTTCCCCTTGACGAAAAGGAAGAAGTCCGCCCCGGCCTTGATAATGGCCTCGCAGGTTTCCTTGTGGCAATGCAGTGCATCGGCTGTTACAATATCCCCCTTGATGTCAATCCCGCCGACAAGTTCACGCAGTGCTGGTATCTCGTTTGTCTTCTCTCCGACTATAGTTTGACCAAGAGATATGCCAGAGGCTACCGCATATGCACTTACCACGCGCACGGGGGAACCCTCTGCCGCTGCAGCCCCACAGATTTCCTTTCCGTCTACGGCTATCACCTCCCTGTCAGGCTTCTCTCCCTTGGGAGACTTGCGAAGGCGGAACAATTCAGCCATCCACAGACGGTACACACCCTCAAAGCATTCCGGCTTGATGAGAGCAAAGAAACGCGAGATAGTATCGGCTGACGGGGTACTCTCCAACTCCCCCAGGTACTCCTCCATGACATGCTTCTTGTACTTGCCAAACTCGCATATCTCATCCCAGGTGCGCCAGCCGCACAAAACGGCACACAGCGTGATAAACACAATCGTACGTCCTTCATGCCGCTTGCAACGGTCAATCCGAGTGTCATGGCTGCCAACTTCAGTTGAAAAACTGACTAAATCCTTACATGTCATTGCTTTTGAATCCTTTGCCATAAGTCGTTTTTTCTTTACAAAGGTACTAAAAATATCTGACATGCACAAATTATAATACACTGAATATTAGACTATTATGTTAATAATATATAACATAAATCTTGCATTTACAAATGTGTTACAGTAAAACTAAAAATGGATATTTACTGCATATTATAATGCGTTTACTCTGCTACCTTTAGACAGGTTTTTAAGGATCCATTAGCATTCACGACTATAATAACATTTAAGTCTTTACCACTTTTGATTTCTACAGTATCACCTTGTTCACAGCTGGCAATAGTATAACCATTTTCTTCGCAAATTTTGCATCCTCTATTAAACAAACTTATTTTAGAAAATGTCACCCTTATTGTTTGTTTTTCTTGCAATGGATGTCCAAGTCGGAGGCCAAGCGGGCT
>JAZUMZ010000238.1:0-22623 GCA_045603885.1 Bacteroidaceae bacterium
CTTTTTTACATTTTTATTTTACATTTATAAATATCAGAGCCGGGCATTTGCGATTCTTGATTTTTGTTACTAAATTTGCATAACTTTTCAAATACATTTCTAATGACTGTAATTATTACAATTGCAACATATTTCCTTTTACTTCTGTTTGTCTCAAAACTTGTTGGAAAAGGAAGTAATGATGCTTTCTTTAGGGGGGAGCGGAAATCGCCATGGCCTGTTGTAGCGATTGGTATGGTGGGAGCGTCACTCTCTGGCGTTACGTTTGTAAGCGTACCGGGAATGGTAACGAAAATTGATATGACTTATATGCAGATGTGCCTTGGATTTATTGTAGGGTATTTTATCATTGCTTTTGTTCTCCTTCCGCTTTATTATAAACATAATCTCACATCAATTTACACTTATCTCGGAAAACGTTTTGGACTGACTGGGAGAAAGACTGGTGCCATCTTCTTTTTGATATCAAAATTAACCGGAGCAGCTGCAAGAATGTATCTTGTCTGCTTCATTCTATATGAATATACATTTGGGCTGAAAGAAGACGGAATGGAAACGCATATTTGTTTTATTGCTATTGTCATCATTACTTTAGGGTTGATATGGTTATATACACGAGTAAGCGGTATTAAAGCAATTGTATGGACCGACTTTCTACAGACGATTTGTCTCATTACAGCATTGATACTTATATTTATAAAAGCTGGAGATTTTCTTGGATTGGACGTGATTGATTCATTTAAAACTGTGATAAATGACTCAAAAAGCCGTATGTTTGAATTTGAGGATTGGAGCAGCACACAACATTTTGTAAAACAGTTTTTAAGCGGAGTGTTTATTACTATTGTGATGACTGGACTCGACCAGGATATGATGCAAAAGAATTTGTCTTGCAAAAGCCTAAAAAGCAGCCAGAAAGATGTTTGTTTCTATGGATTCTTATTCGCTCCTGTCAACTTTCTATTTCTTTCATTAGGTGTTTTGTTGACGTATATATATACCAAGCAAGGTATAATTCTTCCAGATAAGGGAGATGCACTCTTGCCAGAGATAATATCATCTGGTGTTATGGGGCAAACTGCTGTGTTGTTTTTCACTATTGGAGTCGTGGCGGCGGCCTTTTCCAGTGCCGATTCTGCTCTGACATCACTCACCACGACTTATTGCATTGACATCCTTGACATTGAGAACAAAGATAGCAGGCTTTACCCAAAGAGGGAATCCGTCAGGAAAAGAGTACATCTTATTGTGATTGCAGTGTTTGTTGTTTGTATCCTGTTTTTCCGTATGCTTAACAATCCGAGTGTAATTGATGCCATATATACTATTGCCGGTTATACCTACGGACCTCTTCTCGGACTTTTTGCATTTGGAATGCTTACCAAACGTAAGCCTGCGTCAAAGATGATTCCGGTTGTCGCGGTTTTCTCCCCTTTGTTGTGTTATGCAATAGACATAACAACAATGTGGTTCTGGGGCTACAAATTTGGCTATGAACTACTTATGCTCAACGGTTTACTGACTTTCTGTGGACTCTGGTTTGTGTCAATAAAAAGTCTGAAACCTAAGTGTTAAGCTGAAAGAATATCTAATCTCAATAGTATATGTGTGACTATCTCACTATTAACTGATTGCTGTTCATACGTTCCATATATTGCTGCACGATAGACTCTGTCTTCTTTTGCATAAATAACAGAGTGTCTGAAGGCATTGTCTCTCTGATATCTGTTTTCATGAGAGGGTCTGTACGATAGTTATAGGCATGACTCACCTCCTTGCCGTTGAAATCGATTACATATGAGCCATATACAAGCTGATAGGATTCGCTTTCAGCAACCCAGTGAATTGCATATGTGTCACTTGGGGATGTGTTAAACACATCCGTCCCAAAGGCGATATATGGTCTGTCATAATGAAGGTATGACAATACAGTGGGCATTATATCACTTTGCTCAACAATCTTTTGGGTGTCATAGCCACGGAGAGTGCTGTCACCAGGGGCATAGAAAATAATTGGAACTGCATATTTTCCTAAAGAAGTCCTATATACAGGATCAATATTATTACTCGTGTGGTCTGCGGTTATTACAAACAGAGTGTTATTAAACCAGGGTTGCTGTTTGGCTTTGTTGAAAAAATTACGGATGGCATTGTCTGTATAGGCTACGCATTCTTGAATGGGTTTCTCACCCTTGGGGAACACCCCCTTATACCGCTCTGGAAGACTGAACGGAGTATGAGAGGTAGCCGTGAACAAAGCGGTCATGAACGGTTGTTGCATCTCTGACATACGGTCACAATAAAACTGCATGAATTCCTCGTCCCAGATTGCCCAAGTGCCGTCAAAGTCTTCATCTCCGTTGTAATTAGGATCTTGATTGTACTCTGTCCTGCCGTAATAACTCTGGAAACCGCTGCTGTTGGCAAAAGCTTCAAAACCCATTGAGCCGTTCATGGCGCCATGGAAAAAGGCTGATGTATAACCTTTGTATGTACTTAGTTCACGGGCTAAACCACTTATGTCGTTTAGTGATGCGGGTGTAAGAAACAACGGCTCAACAAAACTGGGAATACCAGAGAGCACACTTGGCATTCCCTCTATGCTACGGCGACCGTTGGCGTAGGAGTATTTATATGATAATGCGGAAGTTGTCAGAAGTGAGTCGAGGAACGGGGTGAAACCAGGATACCCTTCAGGGCGGAGATCCTTATTATAAAAGCCGAAATGTTGTTTACTATAACTCTCGACAATCAAAACCACTACATTCTTTGTGTCAAATGTTGTTGAGTCTGACGGTTCATGGAGGGGATTAAAATATTTCAAAGCCTCTGATGAGCTCATATAGTTTGGCACTGTAAAAGGCTTTTTATTGAAGGTACGAATTGCTGCGAAAGGGGTATTCAGGATAATTCCTGTCTCACTTGGATTCTCAGCGTATTGATTGGCATTGCTTATGGTTATTGGGCGGGTTGCTGTAGTAAAGCCTCCGCGCATACCTGCTACTGTCAAAGGTATGGAGAGGAACAAAAACAATGAATTACTTATGTAATAGCTCAATCGGTTCTTAATCTGACAGCTGGAGGGAGAACGGAAATATTTATAAAGAAGCCACCACATAAGAATAGCGATCAAAACCAGATACCAGTTGGCCAGGAATTGCTTACCAAGGATATTCAACATATTGCCGGCACCTTCGTTGCCGAACTCATTAAGCACGGACATGGTGGTTCGTTTTCCGGTATATTGGAAATACACACAGTCTATTAGATTCGTCGATATACAAACACCATTAATTATGGTATATATCCATCTTAATACTTTATAGTATATCTTTGTCTCTTTAAAATGAAGTGGAAACAGAAATAATAATATCAGTATAATATTTGTATATAGAATAGCGGATGTGTCAAATATCAGACCTGCCCCAAACAGTTCCATGCCATGGGCGAAACTGACATCAGAGTAAGAAGAATAATTTGAAATATAAAAGATTGCTCGACAAAGGCTGTATGCAGCGTAAACAAGCATCAGGTTCCATAATAGGGTAATAAGGTTGGAATAAAGAATGTGTTTAAAAATATTTTTCATCTTGCTATAATATCATAGGGATAATTTAACAAATCCAAATTAAAAACAGAAGTCAATATTGAATGTTTTTGTAAATATTTTGCAAAATTACGTTTTGTTTCTCTATTTTTGCGTAAAATTTATGAAATTATGAGACTACTGAAATTTTTAATTGTTTCTTTGCTTCTTGGTTTTACTGCTGTCTTTATAGCGAGCAAATGGAATACATGGTTCCACAATCCAAAGGAAGAGCCATATACGGTTGACGATAATCCACAATGGGTTCTATTGACTTTTGGTAATGGCGAGCAGGATTCAAGATATGTCAGCTGGATTGCGGGACAGCAGCTTGAAAAGTCATTTGTCGAGCTGATAAACTCAGAGAAAGATGACACGTCTAAAGTGAATGCGGATGGAGAAGTGTTCAAATCAAGAAATGGCCATGGAGCATATTACATGGCGCGTCTCAACGATTTAAATCCGGCATCGCACTACAAATATAGAGTTTCTACAGGAAGCAAACACTCACAATGGTTTGAATTTGAGACACCAATATATGACAACGATAAGTTTTCATTTTTATTTGTAGGAGATGTGCAGGATACTATCAACGGAAGGACTAATGTCTTTCTAAAGGAGGCTTACAGACGCAATCCTGACTCAGAATTTCTTATATGTGGAGGAGACTTGGTTGAAAGACCGACCCATAAGTATTGGAATGAGGCGTTTCATGGACTGGATTCATTATGCCAGATTCACCCATTCCTTAATGTCACAGGAAATCATGATTACATAAAAGGTGTTATTGGTAAACTCGAGAGAAGATTCCAACTTGTGTTTTCTTATTTTTTGGACTCCAACATTGCTGACAACATGGTTTATTCAATGAAATATGGCAATGCACAGTTTTTTATCCTGGATTCCAATCGAGAGATATTCTATTTGTTTTTGCAGCGGGAGTGGTTGAGAGAACAGCTTGAAAAGTCTCAGGCAAAGTGGAAAATCGTTGTTCTTCACCATCCATTATATTCTATCAGGGGTAATAATCTTATACAAAAATCGATGTTCAACGAAATCATACAGGAATATGGTGTTGACCTTGTTTTGCAAGGACATGAGCATGCATACGCAAGACTTACTATAAAAAACAATGAAGGTAAACCAACCACACCTGTATATACAATCAGTCATTGCTCACCCAAAAACTACCTTATAGAGTTTGATGATTCTTTTGACAAATATGGAATATCAAGCAGATATTATCAGTATATTAAAGTAAAAGGTGACACAATGGCGGTATCAGCTTATAATGTCAGCGATAACTCACTTTATGATTCATTATGTGTGGTAAAAAACAACGATGTTGTAAATATAATCGACTGTGGAAAGAGAATAAAAGAATACCTTGAATATACTCCAGACCCTGACAGCAAAAAGTCCCTGAGGTTTGCTGAAAGAATCGAAGAATACAAAAAGAAGCATCCCGAACGTTACTTGTAACAAGGCAGAAATCAAATGTAACGTTGAGGAAAAACACTTTATTGAAAAAACACTAACTTTGCAACGAAAATATTAATTTTAAATAACTAACTTAAAATCAAAGTGTATGAAAAAAATTAACTTTCTTTTGGCGTTGGGTCTGTTTGCATCAGCCGCAAGCATGAATGCACAGACCAACGTGGTGTCTCTCGGTTTTGAGACGGGAGATAAAAAGTACACCACTGCCGATGCCTACACACCAGGCGGAACATTCGGAGACTGGGTGAACAAACAAGAGTTGGATGTTTGGACTGAGCCTTATGGCGACGACAAGCATTCAGGCGAGTACAGCTTTAGAATGATGAACGATGCCTCATTTGAAGGTAACACATGGGACCGCGGATTTAAAATTGGCAATCTGCAACTTGAGGACAACACAGCTTATCGTGTTTCCTTCTGGGTTAAGGCTGACCCTACACATAAGGATGCCAGCTCAAACGATGTGGAAAACAAAATCAAATCTACCATTTCCATTGGTAAAGAGTATTTTGACATGCCTATATCCACTGCTTCAGGACAACAATATTACTATACTTGGGCTAATGCAAACGGGGAATGGAAACATTACTCTTATGTTACATTCTTTACCAACAAGGCTGATCAGGATGCGCTCTCTGAGTCTTATTCAGGCAAGGAGGATAACGCCGGCAACAAAGTGTCTGAGGTAGGTGACCCTTTCCCTGACACATATTTTATTACTATCAACATGTATAATCCTGGTGAGTATATCCTCGATGATATAACTCTTGAGAAAGGCGTGACTTTCAACGAGGCCACATTCAACAGTGATGTAATTAAGCTTGACTTCGGTTATCCTACCAATATCGCTGATTTGGCAAAAGCTAATAACGGAACTATATCTCTTGATCCGGCTCAGGTTAAGGTCACTATAAACGGGGCAGAGGCTCCTGTGGAATACCTTGAGGGTAAATCCGATGGATTCCTCTATGTTTTCCTTAATATGACTTATGCGGAGACCACAGACGACGTAAAAGTAAGCTTCACTCCTGCTGATGATTGCCCTATTATCTATAACACCGACCGCAGACCAAGTGCCGATGTTGAAAGTGAGATGGCTGTCGCAGGATTCCAAAATGAGACTGCTTATCCCGATGAGACTATCGACGTTCTGCCTTTGGCGTGGAGTCCGGCTGTCATGGTAAGCAGTGAGCCTGAGAACGAAAGCTTTGAGCTTGACGGAGCTACACTCAACAACATTGCTGTTACTTACGATAAAAAACTGGATATAGCTTATGCATCGGCTTCGCTTGTAAAGAATGGAGAATCAACTGACCTGACTTCGGGTATGTCTCTCAGCGAAGACGAGAAGACAATTAACGTTGCTGTCTCAGGACTTGCTGATGGAGAATATACACTCATTATCTCTGGTGTAGCAAACTCCTATGGCGTTGACTGTGTGGGAGAACAGACCATCACATTTGCTGTAGGTCACGATGATGACACATCTATATCGGAAGAAATATATGTTTCAGATTTTGATAATGAGATGACAGGCGGTATTCCTGAGGGATGGGTTACATATAATGAAGCTGGATATCACATCTACGGCTTTAACGATGAAGCAAGAACTCAACAGTTTAATTACAACTGGGGTGGAACACCAGGAGGTGGTGGAGCACGTCTTTATGACGGATTTAGTGGAGACTTCATTAAAGCCATGTATTGGGGAACCAGAGGCACAAATGATGGATATGCTTCTTTTGGTGAGCAAGTAAAAGACTGGACACTTGAAAACGGAACTATTGACCCTGAAATGCCCGCTGGTGTTGCCCTCAAGCTTCAACCGCGAAAATACCAGATTAGTTTCTTGATGGCTGCATGGAAAGGCTCTCCAAAATTCACTTTTACACTTGAAGACCTGGAAGGAAATGTCTATGCAAGGTTCAACGACATTACAGCGGCTCCCACACTTTGTTATCATGACGATGCATCGAACTCAGATAAAAGATATAATGATGGTAAAGTAACTGGATCCGTGAAGTGCGTAACCGACTTTACAGTTGACAAAGAAGGTTATTATGTGCTGAAGTTCACATCCGCACCAGCTCAGTGGCAAGAGTTCTGTCTCGCTAACGTTAAACTCATCACTATGCCTTCAAAGGCGGCTTACTGGAAACAGCAACTGAACATGGCTCTTGAAACCGCAAAGTCAATATTTGAAACAGCAGAGAATGATGCATATAACGGTACAACCAAGACTGCGTTTGCAAATGCTATCTCTAATGCGGAGAACGGACATTTCACATCTGGCAGCCAGGTAGAGGAGATGATTGCCCAGCTTAACCAGCTCGGAGAGCAGATGACGGCACGTGTCAACAATATTGATAACTTCGAGATTGCCGCCATCGAGGGTCTTGCGGCAAAGGCTGAGCTTGAGGAGACTAAATTAGTGAATTCACAGTATTATAAGACTGCGGCTGCGGTGATTGACAAATATGCGGAGACCAATGCATCGCTCCTATCTGACGAGGAGGTGGCTGCGGCTTCACCTGAGATTGTCAAGGCTGCCGCACTGATGAAACACGTCAGTGGCTGTGTGGACGACCTCACATGGCAGTGCTACAAGGCATGGCAGATTGCATCGGCATTCGGTGCTGAGGTCCCTCAGGAATATTGGACTAACGTAACAGACAACCCGGCGCTGGCGAAGAAAATCATGACCAACGTTACTAAGGCGCTCTATGACGCTGTAGCTGCTGATACACTTGCAAATGTGGAGACATCCACTTATTCTGCTGACGGTCTTGAGGTGACAGGATATGATTTCACTGGACTTATTAAGAACAGCAGATTCTACACAATGTCAGCTCCAAATCAGATGGCAGACAACAACACATTCCCGTATTGGACTGTGGAGCAGGGACCGGATAACGTAAATGGTGGCAATAACCTGCACTATTCCGGAGCCGAGCCGTCTGACACAATTCCAGTGTCTAACGTGATGGCTAACAACTGGAAGGGAGATTTCAACCTGTATCAGAAGATTGAGAATGTACCGGTGGGTGTTTATAACATTCTCCTCAATACACGTACATCAGCTGGATTTAACTCAGAAGTGTATGAGGATGGTACATACGACAAGTATATCTACGCTACTGTAGGCGACAAGACTTACATTCAGAAATATGCTGAAGGCGGATGGGGTACTCACTTCTGCATGATCGAGAATGTTGAGGTTACTGATGGAACCATCATTCTCGGAGCGATTGAGAAGAATGCCACTGCTTATGAGACTAACACATTCATCGACGATGCCCGCATCTTCTTCATGGCGCCTGTTGCGGGAGTGGATTACAGCACTCTGAAGGTGACCGACAAGAATGATGTCGATGGTGACGGATTAGTAAACATCAGTGACGTTGTAGCTATTATCAACCACATTGCGGGTATCAAACTCAACAGCAATGCTGACGTTAACGGTGATGGAAAAGTTAATATCACAGACGTGGTTGACGTTATCAATGCAATTGCAGGCAAATAACATTTTAACCATAACTTTTTTAAGTGGCGGGTATAATACTCGCCACTTTTTTTTGTTTTAAAGCCTTGTTTTCATATTTTTTTGCTAAATTTGCACGGTCGATAATCTAATACTATATATGGTACGATTCATATCTATCTTTTGTTTTTTTCTTTTTCAACTGTGTACCAATACTTTTGCACAGAATGTGAGTATGTTTACATCTGAACGGGGGCTGTCTAACTCATGCGTAAGAAATATTTATGAGGACTCTCATAAAAATATCTGGATTACAACGCAAAACGGACTTAACCGCTATGACGGGGTGAAGATAAATGTTTACAGGCATGATGATAATAACATGAATTCTCTTTTGCAAGATGAGTCAACATGTGTATTTCAATTGGATGAGAAATGTGCACTTGTCGGAACTGGGTATGGACTGCAATTGTATAATTATGCTGATGACAAATTCAAATCAATTCCTTTTACTAATGAAAATGGAGACACGCTGACAGCAAGGGTCGTAGATGTATTCAAAGCAGAAAACAGAATTTTCGTCGCATTTGCTGGATATGGACTAGGAGAGCTTAAAAACAACAATGATGGTAATTATTACTTGGATCATTGTTATGAATTCAATATCGATAACATTGCTCCTATGCAGTTGCTTAATGACACGCAGGATAATATTTGGGTACTTAGCGCGAATAACAAACTGGAAAAAAGGACAAAAGATAAGAGCATAAAATTCACAAATCTTAATAATACCATCAAGTTATGTCTTAACAATGACGGTATTATTTATGCCGCGACAGAAAACAACGGAGTTTATAAATATGACCAGAAAACTAAATTGTTTGTGCAGGTGGTAAGCCCTGATCAATTGGGGGGACTCGTCACTGATATCGAGACGTGGACTAAAGGAAGACTGTTTATATGTACTGATGGAGCCGGACTTAAAATTTTAGACACTAATAACAACGTCTTGACTTCAAGTAAGTTGAGAACTAATGACTTTAGCCTCGAAAAGGCTAATGTGAAATGTGCGCTCAGCGATTCATTTGGAAATGTATGGGTAGGTGTCTATCTGAAGGGAGTCATGATGAAACCAATAAACCAGTCGGCGTTTGAATATATAGGACATAATTCTATAACAAAGAACACTATAGGATATAGCGCGGTTTCAGCCATGGATGCAGATGAAGAGACAAAAAAAATATATGTGGCAACCGACAACGACGGAATATATGTACTTAATCCCGACGGATCATCATCCCTGCATTTTTCAAAGGACTTACAACCTGATGCTCCGAGAGGATTTAATGCAATTCAGGTTATAGACAGGAACAATGTACTGCTCGGTTCTTACTCTGATGGATTGTGGATGCTGAGCAATGGGAGGTTCTCGTTAATCAACAAAAATATCGACAAGATTATCGGCTTGTCAAAAGCAGCAGACAACGGATGTTTCTGGATATCAACCATCGGAGGGGGATTCTATTTCTACAATCATAATACAAAAGAGTTCATACATTATTCAAATGAGGATAACAACGGGAACGGAACCGGCGGAATATTAGGAAATGTATATGTGTTCAGTACTCTCCAGGTTGATGACATGATTTTCGTTGGAACTGCGGATGGAATTTATGTGTGCAAGGTTTTAAAAAACGGGATTATAAAGGAAAACGGAAAAAAATTTCTGAACGGATTGAAAGTTGTTAATCTTGTTCTCGCCGACGACAAGAAGCACGTATGGGCAGCCACTAATAATGGACTTGTCAAAATCGACATCAATTCCTTGGATACCAAGTATTATAAAATCATTGACGGCTTACCGTCAAACAACATAAAGGCAATTGCTGTCAATGGGAAAAGACTTTGGATTGGTACCTGGATGGGAATGTCGATGATGAACGTGGAGAATGAGTCATTCTTAAACTATTATGCATCTGATGGAATACAGGATAACGAGTTCTCTACTGCGGCTGTGACAAAATTAGATGAATTCGTCTATCTGGGAGGTATCGGAGGTATTACGTTCTTCAATACCAATAGTATAAGGGAAGATCGACCGGCTGGACAGTTTAAGATAAAATTCACAGATGTGCTTGTCGGAGGAAAGACTGTACATGCCGATGATTTTTCAGGAGGATATCAAATTCTTACAGATTTAATAGAACAGTGTCAGAGAATTGATCTTTCTCATTCAGATAACAGATTTGCTATTGAATTATGTGTACCAGGAATACCAGCGGGAAATATAGTATATGAATATTCAATTAATGGAGGTAAATGGATTGATCAAGGTAGTACTGGAAACAGAATTGTGTTCGACAACCTGAATCCTGGTAAATACGATATCAGAATCAGGGCAAAGGTAATGGGGCAAATGTCTGAGGAAAAAACACTAACGGCAATCGTTCATTCACCGTGGTATTGGTCAACATGGACAAAATGTATTTATTTTCTACTGTTTTTAGCACTTGCATGGCTTGTGTATGCCTATGTCAAAAGACGTGTTGAGGCACTAAACGCTGTAAAAAAACAAAAGCAGCAGGAGGAGCTTAATGAGGCGAGAATACAATTCTTTATGAATATCAGCCATGAGATCAGGACACCTATGACTCTGATTCTTGCGCCACTCAACAAACTGATATCTTCAGATGGGGATGAGGAACGGCAACATCATTATTCGCTGATTAAGCAAAACTCAAATAGAATCCTAAGGCTGGTGAACCAGATGATGGATGTAAGAAAAATTGAGCAAGGAAAATTTTTGCTTTCATATGGGAAAGTTGATATCGTCGCATTTGTAAGAAACATTTTTGACGTGTTTGCCACAACTGCGACATCTAGGAATATTCAATATGAATTTAAACACAACATCGATTCATGCAATGTGTTTATTGACCCGTCGAATACTGACAAAATATTAATGAATCTTCTTTCAAATGCATTTAAATTCACTCCAGATAATGGAAATATTCAAGTAATGCTAAATGTAAGAAAGTATAATTTTGAGGTTAAGGTTATTGACTCCGGATGTGGTATAAGCGATGAGGATAAACCTAAGGTTTTTGAGCGTTTCTATTCCGCATCTCATAATAATGGATATATTGGTACAGGAATTGGGCTGAATCTTACATCCATGCTTGTAAAACTTCACTCTGGAACCATTTCTGTCGAGGATAACCCAGATGGAAAAGGAACTGTTTTTGTTGTCAATATGCCCGTAGGAGACGAATCGTTATTGAATACACCTTTTGAAGATAATACAGATAAAGAAATTCATAAAAATGAAGATAATGATGTTAAAATCATAAAACGTGCAGATACAAAACATAAGAATCTCATTATTGTCGAGGATGACGAGGCTATACGACAATATGTGCAGAGTGAGCTGGCAGGTGAGTTGGTTGTCAAGACATGCGCAAATGGACAAGAAGCATGGGATTATATTATTACTCATCCTGGGAGAGTTGATATTGTTCTCAGCGATATTATGATGCCGGTGATGAATGGATTGACATTGTGTCAAAAAATAAAGTCTAACTTCAACACAAATCATATCCCGGTGGTTCTCATGACTGCCCTCGGATCTGATGCCGACAAAATCACAGGACTTACAAATGGTGCTGATGCTTATATAACAAAACCATTCAACATTGACATATTAAAGACTGTGGTTGTCCAGCAACTCAAAACAAGACATATGCTACAGGGTAAATTCCATGCAGAGAAGCAGAGAGAAGAGAAAATTGATAAAGTGGAAGTGGAGTCACCCGACGAAAATCTTATGAGGAGAGTTATGAAAGTCGTGAATGAGAATATCAGCAATCCTGATCTGTCTGTGGAGATGATTGCAGACAAGGTGGGAATTAGCCGTGTACACTTCTATCGTAAGATGAAGGAGCTGACAGGGCAGTCCCCTCGTGATTTTGTGAAATATTTAAGACTGAAAGAAGCGGGGAGACTACTGGCTGAAAAGAAAATGGACATAACTGGCGTTAGTATAGCTACCGGATTTAAGTCTCTGTCGGCGTTCTCCACTAATTTCAAGACTCTTTTTGGTCTCTCGCCTACAGAATACTCAAAAAAATATCAAGATGAATAAAAAGGAAAGCCTGGAGACGCTTCTCCAGGCTTTCGCTACTAACTACATAAACCATTATAAACTACTGCGTTTTTGATATTGCAAAGTTACGACTTTTATTTTATATCAAATTTAATATTTGTTACACTTATTTTAGCTTTTTAGACTTAAGATATTTTTTTCCTGATTTTATATCAACCTTCACATCAATGTAACAAATTACTAAATAATTGTAACGCTATCGACATGATAAGTAAATGATTATTACTAATTTTGCATAAATTTAAAATTTAAATACATGAAAAAAATAATTTCATTTTTTTTGATTTGTTATATTGCATCAAATATCTATGCGCAAACAAAATCTGCAACACTTGTTGTTACGGTTGGTACAAAATATCAATTTATCGAAGGCTTCGGTGGAACAGGAATGAATGGACAATGGGCGGATATTTATACACAAACTAAAGTGAATAAACTTTGGGGTAGTGGAGAGGGTCAAGTTGGACTGAATATTATGAGGGTAAGAATAAACCCTAATGAGAATAACTGGGGAGAATATGGCAATCCAATAAGATGGGCGAGAAGCGTAAATCCCGAACTGCAAGTTTTTGCTACCCCTTGGACACCACCAAAGAAATACAAGACTCATAACACTGAAAAATACCAGAACAGTTTCGGCACTTGGGTCTATCCCCTTGTTGAGCATTCGTGGGGGGGAGAAGGGTCTAACGGAGCGGCAATTAATCCCCAATGTTATGATGACTATGCCGACTTCCTCGAGAGATACAGGCAGACCATGGAGGCGAAAGGGGCTAAAATCGACATGATTTCCATACAGAATGAGTCTGATTATACCCCAACTAACGACCAGGACCAGGCGTCATACGAGAGCTGCATCTACTCACCACAGGAGATGGCGGCTATGTGTAAGGCGGCAAGAGCCAAGGTGGATGTGTCATGCAAGATTATGGGACCGGAGTGTTTCGGATGGGGACAGCATAATTACAATAATGCCCTTTTAAAAATACAGGACGCTAAGGACAACATAGATGTGTGGGGAAACCATCTTTATGGAACAAACGACTGGTCGTTTGTGCAAAATGTCACAAAGACAACCGGCAAGCAAATGTGGATGACCGAGTTCCTTATTGATTATGACAACACATACACTGGACAGTTTTCTGCTGAATATCCGATGGTGAAAAGCATAGAGCAGGCGATGACAGCAGGATATAGCGCTTACGTCTATTATAATATGCTTAACGACTTCTTCGCGGTCAATCATGGAGGGAGTGAAACAGAACTCTGGAAAAGGGCGTATGTGTTCAGTCATTATGCCAAATATGCCACAGGCAATACAAGGGTGAAATCAACTCTGAGCGATTCATCTGGAATGCTTGTGGGTGGCTCTTCTTACATTAATGAAAATGCGGATACTGTAACGGTGTTTTTGCTTAACACATCCGACACTTACACTTATAGTGTGTTAGTTGGGCTGCCTTTTGCACCCCAGAGAATAAAGCAGATAGCAACAGGTGATGCTGTCAACGCACTCGTGTCTGATGTAACGGATAAGTATGCCAACGGAACTCAACGACCGAAGATTCAGTTGTTGCCAGGTGTGTTTTATACATTCCAGTTTATAAAGGATGTCAGTGCAGAGGAAGACGACGAGATAGAGACATCTCCCAAATTGCCTAATTATGCCAATCCTCTGTCAGCAAATAAATTTATGGCCGACCCCACGGCGGTTGAGTATGAGGGAAGAATGTATGTTTATGCAACCGATGACCAACAGGAATTTGACTATTCAGAAGGGATTTTCAAAAACACATACGGACATATCACTCAACTCAGATGCATATCGTCAGCGGACATGGTGAACTGGGCTGACCACGGGGTGATTGACGTGAAAGCCATCGCGCCTTGGATACACACATCATGGGCACCGTCTGTGGTAAACAGAGTGGAAGAGGACGGACTGACTCATTTCTACCTCTATTTCACTAATTCTGCTACTGGTATCGGTGTACTTACATCAACGTCACCAACAGGACCATGGACAGATCCACTCGGAAAGGCGCTGATTGACCGGTCAACGGAGGGAGTGGGGACTATAAGCAATATTATCGATCCGGGAGTGGCAATCAAGTCTGACGGCTCAGTGGCGTACCTCACCTTTGGAGGTGGCGACATCATCGGTACCGCCCTGCAACCTGGAAATGCCAGAATCGTTAAGCTCGGAGCTGACATGATTAGTTTGGATGGTGACATCAAGGAAATCTCTGCACCATGTCATTTTGAGGCTAACGAGCTCAACTACATGGGAAACAAGTGGGTGTACTCTTATTGCACAAGATTCACAATCGCGGATGACTGGTCATCGTATAGCAAGCAGACAGCCCCGACACCGGCCTCTATTGTGTATATGACAGCCACAGATCCTTTGGCTGATAATTGGACTTATAAGGGAGAAATTCTGCCTAATCCGGGAAGACTGGGATATTCAACTTCAAACAATCACAGTCATCTCCAAAAATTCAACGGGGCATATTATATGCTTTATCATACAACCTGGCTTGAGAACCAACTCGGATTCAGCGGTGGCTACAGAAATGTGCAGATGAATAAAATTGTCGTGGCGGAGGGAGCGCAAAGAATTGCGGCTATGACCCAAAGCACGGCTACTATATCTGGTGTCGGACAAATCACTGCGGCAAGAGTAAATCCGTATATCGAGCAGTCGGGTGACATGGCGGCTATAGCGACTGACGATTGGTGGATGGTTCGCGGTGTCAATTTCGGAACTGAGGGAAACCCTGCCAAGTCTGTTATAATAAAGGCCTCCGGTAATGCAAAACTGAATATCAAAATAAATGATATTGAGGCTGAGCCTGTCGCGGTTGTCAATCTCAGCTCTGAGACCGATGACATCCATACGTATGTTGTTGATTTGAATGAGGAGATTAATGATTTCAAAAACTACATCTATTTCGTGTTTGACGATAACGACGGAGCAAAGGTCGTGTCATGGCAGTTCTCCAACCTGACCGCGGATCAGCAGAAAGAAAGTCTGCCCGGAGATGTGGACCTGGACGGAAAAGTCAATATCTCCGATGTGGTGGCTGTGATTAACACAATCGCAAAAATCAAGGAATATCCCAATGCGGACGTGAACAAAGACAATTCTGTGAACATCACTGATGTGGTTACTGTCATCAATATAATTGCCGGTAATAAAGATAATTAAAACTAATTTATAGAAGTACCTTTGAATTATGGATAATCAGAAAGGTTTTTATAAGCTAAATTGGATTCAGCGCATCGGTTTTGGCGCAGGCGACCTGGCTCAGAATCTGATTTTTCAGGTCATTTGCACTTATCTGCTGTTTTTCTATACGGACATCTACGGACTGACACCGTCTGCTGTGGCTGTCATGTTCCTCGTTGGTAATGTGGCAAATGTGATTTGGGACCCGATTGTGGGGGCTTTGATTGACAAGAGCAATCCGAGGTTCGGTAAATACCGCTCTTACCTGCTTTATGTAGGTATTCCACTCTCAGGGTTTGCGATTCTCTGCTTCTGGAACGGATTCGCGCCGTCTATCATATATGCCTATGTCACATACATCTCCATGCAGTTGCTATATACGTTTATCAATGTGCCATACGGAGCATTGAACTCATCGCTGACGCGCGACACGAACGAAATCACCATACTCACATCGGTACGTATGTTTATGGCTAACCTGGGAGGACTTGCCGTCAACTCGGGACTGCCATTGTTTATTGCGCTGGTTGCGGGAGTACCGTCTGATAGCGACAGCCTTCCTAAGGACTCGTCGGCTTGGTTCACAACAATGACAATTTATGCCATCATAGGTTTTGCTCTCCTATTGTTCTGCTTCTCCCAGTGCAAGGAACGGGTTGTGATGGATGCGAAGACAACAGAGACCGTAAAGGTCAGCGACCTGTGGATGGAGTTTGTCCGCAATCGTCCTTTGCGAATTCTGGCTTTCTTCTTTATCACAGCTTTCGCGATGATGTCGGTGGGAAATGCGGCAGGAGCGTATTTCATGAACAGCAACCTCCACGGATCGGCAAAGGAATTGTCAATATTCATGGCTTTAGGATCGATTCCGGCATTCATCTTTATGCCCCTTGTGCCGTGGTTCAAGCGAATGGTGGGAAAGAAGAACATGTTCTATATCTTCCTCGGTGCAGCAATCATCGGAATGGCCATGCTGTATATCATCGCGAAGATGGATAGTCCGAGTATGATGATGATTTACGTGGCACAGTTTATAAAGAGTACCGGCGTGATTGTGGCTACTGGATATATGTGGGCTCTGGTTCCTGAGGTAATCTCGTACGGCGAATACACCACTGGCCGGCGTATTTCGGGTATTGTCAATGCGTTGACAGGGCTGTTCTTCAAGGCGGGTATGACATTCGGTAGCATTGTCGGACCGGCTGTACTGGCATACGTGGGCTACAACAGCAAGGAGGTGGGGCAGACACCGTTGGCGGAGGAGGGAATCCTTTGGCTTGTGTGCGTCATACCAGCCATTCTGCTAGCTCTCGCCATTTGGATTATATCTAAGTATGAGTTGACCGACGAGAAGATAGATTCTATTAACAAGGAAATTGAAGCACGAATCAAGGAATAAAGTAATGAGAAAGCATATTTTAATAGCATTATTGGCTATATTCTATAGTAGTGTGTTGACGGCTCAGAGTGTTGATTCTTCCATCGGACTTAAAGACGCTTACCGCGACTATTGGCGCATGGGGGTAAGTGTTAACCAGTGGGAGGTAAAGGCCGAGACTGAGCTTGATAACCGTTTCGACTATTCTGGTGCAACAAGGCTCGACCAGACTGCCGACTATCCTCTAATTGCCAAACATTTCGGATGGGTGGTACCGGAGAACTGCATGAAGTGTGAGGTCATTCATCCGTCAGAGGGTGTATATGACTTTACATTGAGCGACCAACTGGTTGACAAGGCATTGGCTAACGGACAACATATTGTGGGTCATTGTCTTATCTGGCATTCTCAGTGTCCTAATTGGTTCTTCGTTGATGATAACGGAAAACGTGTGTCGCCAGAAGTGTTGAGACAGCGTATGCGCGATCATATCTTCACCATTCTGGGACATTACAAAGGAAGAGTTGAAGCATGGGACGTTGTGAACGAAGCGTTCGAAGACGATGGATCGATTCGACGCAGCACATTTTATGAGATTCTGGGAGAGGACTTTATTCCATTGGCATTCCAGTATGCCCACGAGGCCGATCCCACAGTTGAGCTTTATTACAACGACTATTCTATGTATAAGCCCAAGAAACTGAAGGCTGTGACGGAATTCTTCAGGCCACTCATAAAAAAAGGACTTCCCATTCATGGGATAGGTATGCAGGGGCATCTCTTCCTCGGTGATCAGGATTATATCACTCTGTACGATCAGGCAATACAAGAGATTGCATCTTTGGGATTACAATCCCAATTTACGGAGCTTGACCTATCTGTCTTGCCTAATCCATTTGCAATGGAAGGAGCAAACATTTCTGCCAACTATGCTTACAATGATGAAATAGACCCTTATAAAAAAGGACTGCCTACAGACATCCAAGAGAAAGCCGACCAGTTTTGGATTGATTTCTTCACAATGCTTATGCGTAACAAAAAACATGTCCTGAGAATCAACTTCTGGTGTTTCAATGACGAGAACTCTTGGCGCAACGACTGGCCTGTGAAAGGACGTACAGAATACGCCACTCTTTTTGACCGTCAAAGCCGGCCAAAAACAACTGTGGATAAACTTATTCGATTGGCTATAGAAAAGAGTCTGATTAAATAAATTTTATAACTTAAAACTAAATAATTCCAAAACACTAACATATTTATGGAAGGCAAGAAATATCTTTTCCCATCTGATTACATGGCCGATCCTGCGGCACATGTGTTCAACGGTAAACTCTTCATCTATCCGTCTCACGACTGGGAGGCTGGTGCGGAGGAAGACGATGATGGCGGTCATTTCCAGATGAAAGACTACCACGCTCTCTCACTCGATGACTTGGAAAATGGTGAAGCAACTGACCATGGTGTTATATTCGATGTGAATGATGTTCCATGGGCGGAAAAACAGCTGTGGGACAGCGATGTGGTGGAGAAAGATGGAAAATACTATTACATTTTCTCTGCAAAGGGTTACGATGGTGTTTTCCGTCTTGGAGTTGCTATAGCAGACAAGCCTGAAGGTCCGTTCGTTCCGCAGCCGCAACCCATACGAGGCTCTTTCTCTATCGATCCATGTGTCTTCAAGGACGATGACGGTAGTATCTACACTTACTTCGGGGGACTATGGGGAGGTCAACTTCAGTGGTGGCAACCGCTTACACCTGGATTTGAGCCTGTTCATGGCAAACATGGCGACGAGAACGGACTTGTGGATTTGGGTTCTGAACCGACACGTAAGGGAGAACTGTTCGCTCAGCCTGACGCACCGGCTCTACCAAGTCTTGTCGTGAGGATGAGTGACGACGTACTGCAGTTTGCTGAGGCTCCACGACCCGTGATAATCCTTGACAAAGAAGGAATACCGTTGAAAGTAAGCGACCCACATCGATTTTTCGAGGCATCGTGGATGCACAAGTTCAACGGAAAGTACTATTTCTCTTATTCCACAGGCGACAGCCACTTCCTATGCTACGCTATCGGTGACAATCCATACGGACCTTTCACTTATCAGGGTGTAATAATGACACCTGTTGTGGGTTGGACAACTCATCATGCAATTGCAGAGTATAAAGGCAAGTGGTATCTTTTCCACCACGACTGTGTACCATCGAACGACAAGACCTGGCTTCGCTCTCTCAAAGTATGCGAACTACATTACAATGCTGATGGAACTATTCAGATTATAAATGGCTTAGATTAAAATATTTAAATTTAATGAATTAATATATTATTTATCCTCAATATGTATTTATTAGGTTATGACATAGGCACATCATCTGTTAAGGCGGCGCTTGTCGATATCGAGAGCGGCAAAACGGTGGCAAGTGCACAATATCCCGATGCAGAAGCACCAATCACGGCAAAACAGCCTGGTTGGGCTGAGCAAGAACCCGAAATGTGGTGGGAAGAGTTAAAACACGCTACCCAACGTGTAGCTGCCAAAATTGGTGGTAAGCTTACAGAAGTAAAAGCCATTGGCATCTCATATCAGATGCACGGACTGGTGTGTGTTGATAAGCAAGGTACGTCATTACGTCCTTCTATTATTTGGTGTGACGGAAGAGCTGTGCCGTATGGTAATGCGGCATTCGATGCAATTGGTGGAGAGAAATGCCTTAAACATCTGCTAAACTCACCTGGCAACTTCACTGCGGCAAAACTAGCCTGGGTTAAGGAAAATGAAGCAGACCTCTTTGAAAAGATAGACAAAATCATGCTTCCTGGAGACTATATTGCAATGCGCTTGTCTGGAGGTATAAAACAAACAACAATATCAGGACTGAGTGAAGGTATGTTCTGGGACTTCAAGGAAGGTGAAGTGAGCAGAGACGTAATGGACTATTTCGGTTTTTCCCACGATATCATTGCCGACATTGTGCCAACATTCTCTGTACAATCTACCGTTTGTGAGGCTGTGGCAACAGAATTGGGTTTGAAGGCTGGCACTCCTATTTCATATCGCGGTGGTGACCAACCAAACAACGCATTATCTCTAAATGTCATGAAACCTGGTGAGGTGGCTGCCACAGGAGGTACTTCAGGGGTGGTATATGGTGTGCTTGGTGAGGTGAACTACGACAAACTGTCCCGGGTAAACACCTTCGCACATGTCAACCACACAACTGAACAGACCCGTCTCGGTGTTCTGTTATGCATCAATGGAACTGGTATTCAAAATGCGTGGATGAGACGTACAGTCGCACCGGAAGGTATTTCATATCCTGAAATGAATGACTTGGCAGAGACTGTTCCTGTAGGTTGCAACGGGTTGACAGTTATACCATTTGGAAATGGTGCGGAGCGCGTGCTGCAGAATGAGAACCCCGGGGCATCTATCCTCGGTATCAATTTCAATATCCACACTAAGGCTCATCTCATTAGAGCGGCACATGAAGGCATCGCATTCTCATTCGCTTACGGTATGAACATCATGAAGGAAATGGGTATGGAAATCAAGACAATTAAAGCTGGTTATGCCAACATGTTCCTCAACTCAACATTCCGCCAGACATTGGCTACTGTCACTGGGGCATCCATCGAACTCTACGAGACAGACGGATCGGTTGGCGCTGCCTATGGAGCCGGTATCGGTGCAGGCATTTATCTGGACAGCGACGAGGCGTTCAAGACGCTTAAGCACATTGCTACAACAGAGCCGGTTGCCGACAGTGAACCATATATGAAAGCATATCACCTCTGGGTGGAGCGACTTGAGAAATAACAAAGAATTTACAACAAAAGAATTTATAATCATTATTAAAAATTTATTCAATTATGGCAAAAGAGTATTTTCCTGGAATTGGTAAAATCCAATTTGAAGGCAAGGATTCCAAGAATCCTATGGCTTTCCACTATTATGACGCAGAAAAAGTAATCAAGGGAAAGAAAATGAAAGACTGGCTACGTTTTGCAATGGCTTGGTGGCATACACTTTGCGCAGAGGGAGGCGACCAGTTTGGTGGTGGTACCAAGAAATTCCCATGGAACGAAGGAGCGGACGCACTGACAATAGCTAAGCAGAAGGCTGATGCCGGATTTGAGATTATGGAGAAATTGGGATTCCCTTATTTCTGCTTCCATGATGTTGACCTGATTTCTGAGGGTGAGTCTGTAGAGGAGTACGAGGCTAATCTCAACGCAATCACTGACTATCTGAAGGAGAAGATGGACAAGACTGGCATCAAGCTGCTGTGGTCAACAGCAAATGTCTTTGGCAACGCAAGATATATGAACGGGGCTTCTACCAACCCCGACTTTGATGTGGTTGCGCGTGCTATCGTTCAGATTAAGAATGCCATCGACGCTGGTATCAAGCTCGGTGCTGAGAACTATGTGTTCTGGGGAGGTCGTGAGGGATACATGAGCCTGCTCAACACAGACCAGAAACGTGAGAAAGAGCACATGGCTACTATGCTTACCATGGCACGCGATTATGCAAGGGCTAAAGGTTTTAAGGGCACGTTCCTGATTGAGCCTAAGCCTATGGAGCCGTCTAAGCATCAGTATGATGTGGATACAGAGACTGTTGTTGGTTTCTTGAAAGCACATAATCTTGACAAGGATTTCAAAGTGAACATCGAGGTGAATCACGCAACTCTCGCAGGGCATACATTTGAGCATGAATTGGCTGTGGCTGTTGATAACGATATGCTCGGTTCCATTGACGCCAACAGAGGTGACTATCAGAATGGATGGGATACAGACCAGTTCCCTATCGATCAATTTGAATTGGTACAGGCTTGGCTGGAGATTATCCGTAATGGTGGACTTGGTACAGGAGGTACTAACTTCGACGCTAAGACCAGAAGAAACTCAACAGACCTTGAGGATATCATCATCGCTCACATTAGTGGTATGGACGCTATGGCACGTGCGCTTGAATCTGCAGCTAAGATTATTGAAGAGTCTCCTCTTCCTAAGATGAAGAAAGAACGCTATGCATCTTTCGACAGCGGTATAGGTAAAGACTTCGAGGAGGGTAAACTCACTCTTGAGCAGGTTTACGAATATGGCAAGAAAGTGGGTGAGCCTAAGCAAACATCTGGTAAGCAAGAGCTCTACGAGGCTATCGTTGCTATGTATGCATAACGGAATAGTCTATTAAGAACAAATTCCTCATAACCACGTATGTGTTATTAACACACATACAACACAGATAACCCCGTAGTGGCTTAACGACAATAACCCC
>JAZUMZ010000239.1:0-5876 GCA_045603885.1 Bacteroidaceae bacterium
CTAAACATATATCCCTCTATTGTATTAATTCCTTCAGGAATAATAATTGAAGTTATCCCTTTACAATATTCAAAAGCTCGGTGTCCAATACTAGAAAGTCTTTTTGACAAAATAACCGATGTCATATTCTCACAGTAATGAAAAGCAGTCTCACCTATATTTGTTACACTATCTGGTATTATTATAGATTGTAAATTTACACAATTAGCAAATGCTGCATCATCTATTGCTGTTAGGCTCATAGGTAATGTCACAGATGCCAAGTTACTACATCCATTAAATACTCCTAAACCAATCTCCGTGATGCCAGATTCTATTACCACAGTTTTTACCTTTTCCTTATACTTTTCAATGGGGCTTGTACTTGAAACACTTCCGAAGCCACCATGTCCCGAAACCGTCAACAGACCAGTTTCCGAGTCTAAAACCCAATTGCTGTTGAACCATTTTCCTTGATAGATTTCAGCCCGAGCAATTGATGATGACAACAAAAATAAAAAAATGAATAACTGTTTCATAACTATAAGTTTTTAAGGGTTTAACATTTATTTTACATACAAATTTGTTTTATAAATTTATATCGATATTCAAATTTAGTTTAAGCTTGTTTCGATTATCTGATTATATAAAAAAGTTTCCTTTATCACACCTGCAAATTCACTATCCACACATGCATGGTAATTTAAGAATCTTTGCTCCCTTCGTGACATATACCCTTTTAAAATCCCCATATAGTTTGCATCTGAAATTTTGTCCCCCCTTTCCCTGGTGAAACATACTATTGTTTTCACAATGCGTATATAATTGTCATATTCTGATCCCCAACGCTTAAAGAACAACCCATAGCATACCTGTAGTTCTGTTTTCTCTCCTTCCTTAATTTGCTCTTTATACATTTGAAAGATTTTATGGCTAATTCCATACATATTTGCAACATACTTAACACGTAAGTGCTCATCGTATTCAAACTCATCCTGGGAATTGACCTTAAAATCATATCCCGCAGGGTCTTCTTTTAAGTCGTAGAAGCCTGGATATTGGTTATTACTAAAATACTCCTTTAAGTATTTTAATTGTGTAAATGCAAATGTAATGAAAGAACTTCCATTAATCGTAACAAATGTTTCTTTTGGAGGATCTTGCAACAAGCAAACGTTAAAATGAATACGATTAAGCTGATCAAAATAGTTGTTCAGCATATTGAAAAATGTGGTCTCGAATCGTTCTTGGTTTGCAATCTTTGTTTGAGTAGTAATGTTTGTGTTCTGAGATTTAAGTGAAAGATAAAGCAATATTCCATTTGCTGCAGCAATAATACATGCCACAACACCACCTGTCCAAGTTCCAATACCCTCTGCACATTTGGAAGTTCCACACAGGCAACAAATCGTATATCCGATTATCAGAAAGAAAGATAGGATTAAAAGAAATCGGGCTGTGCATTCGGAGAACAAACATGCCTTTTCATTATGTGAGCAAGAAGCCATTTCTTTTTGTTTGGGACCCTATGACACCCAAGTTGTGGCCACTTGTTTACAATTTATCAGATAAAAACGTGGGTATCCACCTTCTGCCCGTCTGTCACCTGAGGCTTACCACAGCCTTACTTACTGACGAACATAGTGATACCCACGAACGATTTGCTGATACGTCCAAATGTGTGCGCAGAAGGCTTAATAGCCTTCACGCACACAGGGGAATACATATTCAGCATACCCGTGGCATCAACTCAGCATTGTCTTAGGTAAGCAATCTATTGTGGTAATTTCAGATGACCATTCGACAAAGCATCGTGTGACGCTTTTCCATTTTGTATTTTTTTTGCCCTACAAATTACATTTCATACATAATCTTCATCGGACGATGCAAATATAAGCATTTTTTTTGAATTATGAGTTAATTTCCAGAAAATTATTCAAAAAATGATACTATCTTCTCAAATAATCCTCCACAGCAGCAATCTGCTCTGCCATTGCATTGAGCGCGATACAGTCGGCGCGGGATATATGGCGCTTGCCTGCGTCAAAATCACGAGGGCTTAGAATGAGAACACGCCCAGCAGCCACGGCATCGAACAGATCAGCGGGCGGTTTGTAATAGTCGCGGAAGCCATTATCTGCGATGACTATGAAAGGATGCCCCTCACGTAGGAGAACAGCCTTTACATCTTTCTCTTTTGGAGAGATGAACGGCGAGACCATCACCGCTCCATGGCGTGCCGCCAAGACACAGCCGTTCATATAATCCCGCAATGGCTGGACATCGCCCTTGCTCGCGGTTTTCACCATCCACCTTCGTACATGGACCACCGCATAGCGGGATGCCTGAAGGAGTGCAATATTACCTATGCCTGAATAAGCGGTGCCAGCTATCAAAATGTCTTTCTGCACACGGAAGAATCCGGGCATAAGGCGCTTCGTGGCCAAACGTTGAGGGTTTAGCTGAACATAACGGATCATGGCCTGCAGCTGCCCTCGCCGGGACAAGGGGCGAATGAAGGGAACCTCCGTGAAGACAGGAGCAAGGCTGATATATTCATTGACATCAAGCATTTGGCGGAGAGGATTCTCCCGGCTGTCAGCCGGAGCAAGAGACGAAAGAGACAACCCCTCCACAGCCGGAGCAAGAGACGAAAGGGGCTGGCTTTCGTCTGTTGAACCGCCTTTAAGGCGGGTATTAACATAGCTATATGCCCGGCCAATTTTCTTAGCTGCTCTCCAAAACCCTTGGGCGACATAGCGGATGCTATGCTCCATCGGCTTGCGAACATACCAAATGCTGTGAAGATGATCGGGCATGAGGCAATATTGAAGAATCTGAATCTCCGGAGTAAATGTTGGCACTGAGCGATGACATTCCAGCAACAGCCTTCCGAGTTCAGACGGCTCAACCCTCGCTTGGGCCGGGTCGTTGTCGGGAACTACGAGCGTGCCAAGCAGCGGGTCTCTCAACGACACAGTCAGCGTCAGGTGGTATATGCCAACACCTTTCCAGGATGTGCCCTCTTTTTGCCAATGCCATTGATCTGAACGCGCCATAACTCATCTCAATCTTTAATACTTGGAACTGTTTTAAGCACAGGGTCTCTATTTGAACTGCCAGAAGTCGAGGCAGTTGTCTCCATCGGGCGACTCGAAGCAGATGTAGAGGTCGTGAACGGATTTGGCGCCGGTGATGTCGGTATTGAACGAGTGGTAGTTGTCTGCGGAGCCGGTGTCTGTAATGCTCACGGCTCCGATGACCGGTCCGTCTTTGCTGTCAAGGCGGAGTGTGACCGTAAGCTTGCCGGTTGATGCCGCTGAAAGCATGAACTTCCTCGCTCCTTTCTTGCCGAAATCCACGCCACGCAGGCGTATATACTCACCGTCGTCGATGTCGTAGATATACATATTACGCTTGCCTGTGGAAAGGGGCATATCAGCCACTACTCCCGTATTCTCAATGCCCATCTTGGCACTTTTCAGTCCATATCCCCATGCCATGGTCTCTGCCTCCACACGGCGGTATGGATTCAGCCAGCTGATTTGGTTGACCGGTGCTTGGTCGAGCCAGTAAGGCAGCAGATTGATTGTGCCGTCGGCGTTGTATTTGATTTCCGAGGCTGAAACACTGCGACGCTCATGATGGACGAAGGTCTCGAGATGCATGATGTCGTAATTTTGTCCGAACACATACGACCGTCCCTGGAAGTCGCAAATCCCGGGGTGGTTTCCACGGTCACGCTCTGTGGGTCTCATGATATATCCTTTTGACTCCCACGGGCCTGTGGGTGAATCGCTCATCGCATAGCCTATCGCCTCAGGGCAGCATGTTGACGCATACGCAAGATAATAACGTCCGTCGCGCTTGTAGAACCACGGTCCCTCCTGATAGTGGTCAATGTGGTAGTCTAGTTTCACGACCTCCCCCTTGGTTGATATCATATCGTCGTTAAGCCTCACATAGTAGGTATAGGGGTTTCCCCAATACATGTACGCCTGCCCGTCGTCATCCACGAAGACGGACGGGTCGATATCGTTCCAATGTGAAGAGTCCCAGACAAGCGGTTTGCCTATCGGGTCGTGGAAAGGTCCGTATGGAGAGTCAGCTACAAGTACTCCGATTCCATGACCGTGGAGAGGTGCATACAGATAATATTTGCCATTGCGCTCCACTGTCTGTATCGCCCATGCCCCGTTCTCACGACTTCTCCAGTTGAAGTCTTTGAGCGACGCCACTGCACCGTGCTCCGTCCAGTTCACCATGTCGGTAGTGGACCACAACAGCCAGTCGTACATAAAAAATCCAGCAGAGCTGCGTTCATTTGGATCGGGAATATCCTCTGGTGATGCGTCATGGGAAGTATAAAGGAACAAAGTGTCGCCCACAACCAACGGTGCGGGATCGGCAGTGAATTTTGTCTGGAAGAGAGGCATGTTGACCTGCTCCAGTCCTCGAATCTCCCACCAGTCAAAATTAAACAACTTCGGTCCCTTACGCCCTGTGAACACAAGATAGAGGTCATGCGCGCCCGAAGCGATTTCCCTCAGGTCGGCTGTGATTGTCTCCCAGTTTTCCCATCCTCCTGTGCCCGGTACGTCAATGACACAGAGTTGCTGACCACCGAGGCTGTCGAGTCTCAGCTCGATATGTCCTCCTCTCAACCCGCTTGCCACACGCGCAGTGAAGGTGCGTGGCACCTTGTTTCCGAAATCCACATTCTGAATCTTTATGTAATCTCCGTTGTGTATATTCGTGACATATACCCCCACAGCGTTGTTCTCCTCAGTCTTCACTCCCTTAGAATAAGCCATGGTCTCAGCCTCTACCCTGCGATAAGGACAGAAAGAGCCCACCGGCTTCACTCCCTCGTCGGAAGGCATAATCGTGGGGAAGCTGCCATCTGCATTATATTCGAACTCCTCGACCGCCACGCTTCGACCAAATCCGCCTCCCCCAGGCAGTTTACCGGTGTGATAGAAGAAATAGCTGTGGCCTTTGAAGTCTGCCACTCCGCAGTGGTTGGTGAATGATCCTGTGTCGCACAGGGGCATGATTACCCCAGCGTAAGTCCACGGTCCCTCAACCGACGGAGCCGTGCTGTAACTGATATGCTCGGGCACACCTCCAGCCGCATAAAGCAGCTGGTAGGTACCGTTGCGTTTCGTAAGCCACGGTCCCTCCACGTAGGAGTCTTTATACTCTTTGCCCGGCTCACGCTCTTTGCCGAGAGGTGCTCCGAAAGCCTCCTCTGTCATGGGCACCATTCGCACCTCTCCTTCAGCACTGACCATGTCGCTGTTGAGTTTCAGCAGATGCACCCTCGGATTTCCCCACATCAGCCAGGCCTGTCCGTCGTCATCTATAAACACAGTCGGGTCGATATTGTCCCAGCTTCCGTTATCAAACAAAGGCTTTCCAATTGCGTCGCGGAACGGCCCCACAGGGCTATCCGCCACCGCCACTCCTATCGCCATCCCGTTGGTCAGCACGGAGTGAGCGCATATATACCAATAGAACTTTCCGTTGCGCTCTATGCACTGACTTGCCCATGCGCGGTCGTCAGCCCATGAGAAACTCTCCAGGGCCAGTGGCGAGCCGTGGTCAGTCCAATTCACCATATCCTCGGTTGAATACACACGCCACTCCTGCATCCAGAAGAAGTCGGCTCCGTCCTCGTCATGGCCGGTATATACATACATCCTGTCGCCCGAAACCATTGGAGCTGGGTCAGACGTACACCAAGTCTGCACAAAGGGATTCTGGGCCGGGACCTTCAGTCCCGCAGCCGCTGCGCAAAGCAGCAATAGCAATTTTAATTTACGCATAAACATAGGATTTTGAATTATGCCGCAAAGTTAGTTCATTTTATCCTTATTCATGCAATCCAAATTTCG
>JAZUMZ010000240.1:0-5005 GCA_045603885.1 Bacteroidaceae bacterium
GAACGACATGGCTACGATCCGACTTAAATAAACAAGCGAAAATAACTATATTTATTAACTAAACAAACTAAAACGCATTGAATACTAACTACTTGGAAAGAAAGAATTGAATGAGAGCTGCCCGGACGGGCTTACCACTAAGACTGGAGGCTATAAACGGCTTGCGTTACGGGCTTAACACACAACATCATCGAGGCGGCTGATCCATGAAATCAACCCCTCGTGACGAAATAACTACTGCGCAGACAAGCCGAAGACGCAGATACCTAATAACTAACACAAAAACACAGTTTATGAAGAGAATTTATTCTTTACTAACACTGCTTCTGGCATTGATGTTCTCAGGAAATCTGTGGGCGGCTGTTACAGCAACGAACATCACATTTGATGATGGAACGACCACTGGATGGACATCAGCCACAGGTGGACGGTTTACCCCGGTTGTTTTGGAAGAAGATGGAAATAAATTTCTGTCTGTGAATCAAGACCAAAGAAACAACAATGGAACTACGGTGACAGGAACCGTTGTAAGTGGAATGGCTGAGGCTGGCGATGATTTTACCATCACGTTCGATATGAAGATCAGTAATAGTAACAACCAATCTCCTGTGTCTTTTACAATAAAAGACGCGGCAGGTTCTGGTGATTTCTTCTCACTGACGGCAACAGATAAGAATGCTATAACATGGAAAATAAATGGTAATGATCAAATCACATTGCCAAATTCAGGCGCAGGCAAGGCTATCGCGGACGTTACATGGTGCTCATATAAGATTTCACGTTCGGGCACTTATACCTATGTTACAGTTACTAACAAGGAAACAGGAGACGCTATTTTTGAGACTGGTGCTGTCAGTGGTTCCAGTGAGAATGGTGGACTGGGCAATATGATATTTGTAACAAGGCGTTACAGTGCTAATTTTGCCATAGACAATATTGTTGTTAGAGAAATTGAGACAGGCGATATTCCATCAACTCCACCTGTTAACTACACAATTAAATACGTTGACGGCTTAGGTGCATCATTAAAGGATGACGTTGTTTCAGCTTCCCTTGTAGGACAAGAGGTAACGGCCTCTGAGACACAACTCGAAGATATATATGTAAATGACAAAAAGTATATTTATGAAAGTGGAAACAATGCTATAACCTTAGACGGAAATGAGGCAAACAATGTGATTACATTGGTTTACCGAGAGGCACAAACATGGTCATACACTCTTAACGCTGTATATGGAGAGGCTGTTCTTGAGACACTTGCAACAGGAAGCGTGTTTGAAGGTGACTCAAAGAGCGTGACAGCAAAACATTCTTATCTTGCAGAGGGTACCTTGGTGAGTGCGACATTTACAGGAAAAGATTATAATACTACAGTCAAACCAACCGAGGACAACTACACCCAAACTATCAGTTACACAGCAACAGAGACAACAGGTGTTGTATTCTTCTCTGAGGCAGAAGATATTAAAACTCTTACACCTGTAACATCTGGTTATCTGTCCGAAAGGTTCTCGGGCGGTAAAGGTGCTTATGCTGCTGAAACAGATCAGGTTATTGCAACCCTGCAGCCAGGTAAATACAAGCTGACGGCACACATTATGGGAACCCAGTCTGTTTGCACCTTCACGTTCAAAGCTGGTGATGCAACCGTATGGGAGAATGCTACAAGCAGTGGTTCTTTCTATATGGGTAATGGAATCACAGGCGAAGAGTTTACCATAACGACTCCTACCGACATCATTCTCGTTGCCGCTGGAGGCGATGGCTCAGGCTCAAAAGTTGTGAATGCAGTTGACTTTATCTACATCCAAAAGACTGGCGATGTAGCTCCTGCAACTTATGCCATCACTTGTGCAGATGCTGAGAATGGTACTGTTGCCGCTGATGTGGCTGAGGCTGCCGAGGGAGCTACTGTAACACTTACGATTACTCCTGACAATGGCTACGAGCTTGACGCACTCACCGTTATGAACGGAGAAACAGCCGTTGAGGTGACAAACAACACATTCGTTATGCCCGCCGCCGCTGTAACCGTTACAGCTACGTTCAAAGCAATTGAGCCTGAAGTTGAGCTTGAGGCGTTTGATCTGACAAGTGGTATGTTCCGTGAGTGGGATGATGTGACTGCTACTGCCAACATCACTGCCAATATTCCTGGCTGCGAGTATCATTTCGGAGAAGAGGTTGCTGCCGGAGGTACTGTTTACGGAAACGCAAGCGTGAAAGCGCTTACATACGCCGACCTCTCTAAGTTCGTCAAGATGACTATTACACGTACAGCAGAAAGCGCTGGTCTCCCTCGTATGCTCTTCAACAGAAGTACAGACGACAGCAATGACTATATTGAGATTAAATCTGCCGACAACCAGTATGTAACAGCTTCAGCTGACGGACTTACTTGGACTATTGACCTTGCCAAGATTGTTGAGGACGCAGGCTTTGCCCACCTCAATGTAATCAAGGAGGCTACTTGGGGCGGCACCATCACTGTGGAGAGTGTAAAACTCTTCAAAGAGGCGGTGCCATTCGACATTTCTACAGTTATAATCAATGCTCCTTTCATTCCAACTGCATATCCTACAGGATGGGATCCTGATGTTTCCGGAAATTTCAGAGATATAGGCATGTATGCAATTGGAGGCGAGCAGATGGTACGCTTCGCTGCTCCTACTGCCGACGAGACTCACCTCACAACAGAATATGCTGCAGGATTTGAGTGCCGCTGGAGCGGAAACTTCGCTGCTTACACCCAGACGGTAAAACTTCCTGCAGGTGATTACGCTTTGCAGTACGACGTTGAGAATGTTAACGGATCTACATCTTCCGCAAACTATGAGAACCGCTTCTATGTAAAGATCGGAGAGACCACTTATACCGACGAGAGCACAGAATGGATGAAGGGCAAGTCCGCTTGGACAACTCACCAGATTGTATTCTCTCTCACAGAGGAAACTCCTGTAACAATCAGTCTTGGATATGGCACAGGTGAGAACAATATTGGTGCAAATAACACTCCGGCTCTCTACGTAAGCCACCTGCAGCTGGTTGACGGTCTTGCAAAGGCCAAGGAACTGCTCACAGCTGAGATTGCTGCGGCTGAGGCTGCGCTTGAGATTCCTGGATACACTAAGAACGTTGATGAACTCACCAGGGCAATCACCACGGCAAAGGGTGTTAATGAGTCTGACGAATTGACAGTCGCTGATGTGACTGCCGCTACCGAAGCTCTCAAGACCGCTGTGCAGGCATTTAACGAGGCCAACATGTTCACATACCAGAAGTATCTCATCAAGAACGTGGCTTCAGGAATGTACTGGGGTGCAGCCAACGACTGGGGCACACAGGCTTCGCTCGTTACGAACGCAGCATACGTAAAGCTTGATCCGCAGACCGCGACCAACACATACCATCTTGAGTCACAGGTTAACAACGGCGGTACAAGTTACTACTTCAACGGCGACTACATGGACAACGACTCACCGGTTGAGCTTACAGTCAAGGAGGTCAGCGAAGGCAAATATACCATCGCCAACGGCGACAACTACTACGGATGGGACGGCACTTCAACCGTGCTGGGCAAGAACCTCGACGCTACATCCGACAACGCGCTCTGGACAATTGTTTCTATCGCTGATGCGAAAGAGGCACTGGTTGAGGCCACTCCTACCGCTCCTGCCGACGCTACATTCCTTGTTGAGGACCACAACTTCGGACGCAACAACCGTTATGCAGACAGATGGATTGTCAGCGACGACTGCACAAACAAGAATCTTAGCGGTGGTAACAACATCAACAACTGCGCTGAGAGCTACCACTCTACATTCACTATCAGCCAGACTATAGAAAATGTTCCCGCCGGTGTTTACGCAATCACAGCACAGGGATTCTATCGTCAGGATGATGGTGTGACTGAGGACGCTCCTGTATTCTTCATCAATGAGGAAACAGCAAAAGTTCCAGCCCTCACAGGTACGGAGAACAACATGAGCCAAGCTTCTGAGTCTTTCTCTGCCGGTTCTTACACCATCAATCCGATATTGGCGTTTGTGGGACCTGACGGAACTCTGACAGTCGGTGTCAAAGGAACCGCCACCCACCAGTGGGTGATCTTCGACAACTTCACTCTCACATACTATGGAGAGGTAGAGCCAGGCGACGTTAACTGTGACAACGAGACCGCCATCAGCGACGTGACACTCACCGTGAACTTCGCATTGGACAAGAAGCAGCCTACACCATTCCAGAAGTTTGCGGCTGACCGCAACAAGGACGGAGCAGTGGCCGTTGAGGACGCTGTGGATATCGTGAACATCATCATGGCTTATGACTACTCAGCAGCTGTGGAGCCGACAGCCAAGGCACGTGAGAGCGAGACCGACATGATCGCTGTCAACGGCAACCAGCTCAGCCTGACCAACAGCAACGAGTACGTGGCATTCCAGATGGATATCAACGTAGATGGACAGTTCAACGGAGCTGCTCTCACAGAGCGTGCCGCCGACCACCAGATAGTATATAATAAGGTGGGAGAGAACACATGGAGAATCATCGGAATCTCTATGGCAAACAAGGCATTCAACGGCAACGCCGGAGCACTCGTCAACTTCGACATCGACGGCACTTACACCGTAAGCACTGCTAAGTTCATCATGCTCGACACCCAGGCTTACTACCTCAACATCGGTGGTGAGGCTACAGGCATCAGCAGCGTGAGCGCACTCAACGCAGAGGCCAAGGCCATCTACACTCCTGCCGGCGTTCGCGTGAACTCCCTCCAGAAGGGACTCAACATCGTTCGCAAGGCCGACGGCACAACCGTAAAGGTCTTCGTTAAGTAATGCCCTGAGGACAATCTCAAAAAAAATCTCTAAGGAATTAAGGGATTAAAGGATTCACTTCCTTTTTCCCTTACTCCTCAGAGAATTAAAGGGATTTAAAGAACGGCGAATTTTGCGAATTTTACGAATTCAGTGAGATTGGCTTAATTCGAAATCAGCAGAGCTGA
>JAZUMZ010000241.1:0-5231 GCA_045603885.1 Bacteroidaceae bacterium
GATGTCCACAACGTCGGTGATGTCGGTGCGTCCGTCGGAGTTCACGTCCGAGGTGTCCTTGTACCTCGTGTCTCCTGCTATCGTGTTGACTACCCCCACCACATCCGTGATGTCCACCTTACCGTCCTTGTTGATGTCGCAGTCCTGCATGCTTGGTAAATCCTCAAGCACGATTTTCAGTCCGCTTGCCAGTCTGTAGTCTGAGATTCCAATAAACGCATGCGTGCCGCCCACTCGGGGCATCATTACCTCAGAGCCGGGGAAACAATCATCTGACTTGTCCAGTATCTTAAGGGAGCTGCTCATAGACACATCCACGCCTATATTCTCGTATGTACCAATGAATGAAATTCCCTCATCCAGTCGCGTCTCTCCCGGTTTTGTTGAGAGATCCATGCCATGCAGGCTGAGCGAGTAGTCACTCTCAGGCACGAATATATACGGGACATTGGCTTCCGGCGATTTCACCCTCGAGAACACAAGCCAGCTTTCTGTGATATAGCTTCGTCCGTTATGGATTTCTGCCTTGTTCTTATAGTGGGAGAGCCTGTAATAAGCTCCTGTGTCAGGGTCTGGCGCAATGGGCAGGATTACTGTGGCCCACTGCCCGGACTTGTAGCGGATTGTGTCGAAGAGTATGAAATCTTTCTCTCCCCTGAGGGGAACCCTGTCGGTGAACTGGCTGCCATCAATAATCAGGGTTGCGCACCCGTCAGCACTGACCCTTGCGTCTGTGTTGTTGTCGAGGAAGTCCTCGTCAAGCGGCTTGTCTGTGGTCGCGGAAAAGGAATAGTATCCGCTCTCGTCAGTGACTGCTGTCATATACCCACCCTCAATCTCAACAACCGCCCCGGCTATCGGGACACTGTCCTGGTTCATCACGCGCCCTCTCAACAGCTCGTAATAATATCCCTGTGCATTTGAGAACAACCAACATGCGAGAAATGACAATAAAAGGCTAAACTTTCTCATAAGTCCGAAAGATTTATTCAATAGAACATGCAAATATAACCCAAATCGTAAAAGAAAGCAAGAAATTGGAGTATTTTTTTATATTACGCGTTTCACTTAGTTATATATTTATACAATTGATAACCAATCAGTTGTTGTCCGTAAGCAGAAATTTTAGCCAAAAAATGCAACGCTTGAATTTATCTCACAAGATATTTTTTCCTGTTTTGAATCAGGAAACCATTTCTCTTGCCCGCATTGACGGGTCGCCCTTGAATGTCATGTAAACTCTCATTGTTATTGTTGCAGTGTGGTGGGTTTGATATTTTTGTCGCCACATTGTCTTTGTAGAAGTCAGCGCTTTGCATTACAGGAAGCCCGTCAAATAGGATTGTGACTTTGCTCTTCAAATACTCCGTGCTCTCCAAATGCTCCTTGCTCCACGGATAGAGCAGACCTCCCTCAGAGCCGATGCCCTCGACCCAGACCAACGTAGGGTATCGGCCGACGGATTTCGCAAGATATTGTGACTCGAAAACATAACGTCTTAACAATACGTCCTGAACATTTATGGTGTCGATATACTGAAGCGTCATGATCCTGTACCATCCGTTGTATTCCTCGTCGTCCTCAAGGATATAGTTGATATCTCCCTGCACACATCTGACACTCTCCTGTGGTTGTATGTTGAAGTCATATAGAAGATTTTGCCCTGTCTGGTTATTACCTATTATGTAAACTTTGCTGCCCTCCTGCCTTATTGCGGCATAGTAGGAGAATCCGTCTTCTGTCCTGCTGCGGTTTGAGTACAGTCTCTTCCATGTTACACCGTTGATTACAGTGTCTCCCTCAAGAAAATCCACATGCCCGCCATTTTCGATTGTCTCCGCGACACTGGTGTAGTCATAATTATCTGTAACCCACATTTTTTTGTCTTGCAGAAGCGGACTGTAGGGATTGTTCTGTCCCGGGCAGTCAAACCATTTGCACAATGCAAATAAACATATCATTAATATCTTTGTTCTCATACTGCTGTAATAATAAATCGTTATTGTATTATTCCATGATTAATATATATAGTCGTGCCTATTGGTGCGGCAAATCCATTGGAAGTCCCAATTGCACCTCCATTTATAACAGACAGCGATGACCCGGGTCTTAATATCAGATTCACGTTGTGTAAAATGCCTCCATCAACAATCAATGATGCATTATTGTCCACGACTACGCTTCTGTTACCCAAGTCAATGGTATCCACAACCTGTGCCAAACCGTTTCCAACTACCTTTATGTTGCTGTATTGGCAGTCTGACTGAGTAACCGCGACTGTATCGGATATAACCAACAAGCCGTCATTGGTGTTAACACCAGACTCGCCAGAATCCAACCATTTGTCCAGTCTTCTGTACATACTGCCATTATTACCTGTCCAAGAAAAACTGAATTTTCCGTACCAATCAGGAGAATTCTTGGCGCCGCAATTGGATTTGCCACCAAATAGCTGTCCGATAACCTTGTGGTTGGAGTTTAACAGTGGTGAACCAGAAGAGCCACCTTCTGTCGTTCCATGCCCGTTTTGAGTCGCCGCCCAATTAACTCTCCAATAATTGCCGTCATCATCTTGTTCTCCGCTCATGTTCGATGATACAGGACTGGCTAATACTGTGGATATTTTTTTTACATCTCCGCTGGGGTGATGTATGCACACTCCGGGATTTCCGCTGACACCGGTACAATCCCATCCAAGATAATATGGGGTGTAGTTGGAAAGGTTTTGAGGATCCTCCGCAAGACTTAACAATGCGAAATCAGAGCATTCATCTGACGTGGTGTTGTTTGCCACCACAGATGCCCCGGATGTTGAGTAAAACACAGGCTCATTAGACGCATTGCTACAACCAGGAGACTCATAATTCCACATAAAGGAGAAACTGTCCAGATTTGGACTCGAAACAGCATCGCCATAATTATGTATGCAATGGTTTGCTGTCAACAAATAAGGTTCTTGTCCAAAGTCTGTAGTGTTCAACAGAGCCCCGGTGCATAGTCTGAAACCATGTACTAAAATCAGTGCCACTGCTTTTTTCTCTTTTTGCCAGTCTTGTCCTTCTGGGCAGTTTATGTTAATTTGGCAGGTGCCGGAGCCTCCCAGGGATTTCTCATTTACTGTAATGTATTTGTAACCATGCACAACATAATCTATGGCGATTATGGCTTCCTCGGTCACCTCTTTTGGCACATAGTATTCCAAAACGATGTCATCACCATAGACCAAACCTGTCGCAAACCCGCGGATTTTATTTCTGTCTCCCTTGTTGTTTTTTGATGTGAATGCACCGATGTAATGGCTCTTGTCTTTTGTGTATATGAACAACTTACCCCCATCTGGAAGCCAGAATTTACTATATAGCAGGTTTATAGACAGTGCGCCAGGGCACACAATATTTAGTTGCCACAGTCTGTCACCATTTGGAAGCTCAGTCCATGTACCTGTACTGCGACTATTAATATTCACTTTGTGAGGATAACCGAAACGGGGAGGGATGTCCATTTCCTCATCCTCTTTGTCTTCTTTTTCCAAACGTGAAAGGTCAAGCGATGGTAAAGTGATTTTTTTTATTTTTCGTTTTCTGTTAGCTGATACCATTGCTTCATTCTCAAAGCTGAAAGGGCGCTCATGTGTGCTTAGTTGGGCTGATGCCAAATCTGATAATAACAGAAAACAGATAAACAGCAATATTTTTCTCATGACACAATCCTCCTTTCCGTTACCTTGTCAGTATCATCTTCTTCGTGGCGATGACTTTTCCGTCAGCTATAAGAGAGTAGAGGTACATGCCCTCTCCGAGGCCTGTGGAGGATACGGATATGCTCGATGCACCCCTGTCGGAGACGGTGATCTTGTCAATCTGCTTGCCGCTCATGTCGTAGATAAAGATAGCGGCGGAAGAAATGGTCTCTGGAATATTCACGTCAATGGATGTCCTCTCGCAGAACGGGTTCGGCTTGTTCTGGCTCAGGGATATGACGTCAGTTCCCATGTCCGTATTATCCCCGGTAACGACTTTGCCCCTTGCCTTAGCGGCAGACACTCCTTCATTGTCCTCTCCCTTAAGCTGTGCTATTTCCTTGTCCTGCTCGTCAATCCTCGCCTGAAGCTCGTTAATTGACTGAACGAGCAACGGCACCATCTCAACATAGTTGATACATGCGTTGCCTTTGTCATCCTCATACACCAGCTCCGGGTACACTTCTTTCAGCTGGTCTGCAGCAAGACCGTAATGAACGACCTGCTTGCCCTCATACGTCTCCATCGCCTCTGTCTCCCCGTTTCGGGACGCTTCCTCATAAGTGGCTATCTGCTCCTCCGTCAGCTCAACTCCTTTTCTCATTGAGTCCATTATCCCTTCCAGCTCGGCCTTCCTTGCTTCAGGGGATGTCGCGTCCTTATTATCGTTTCCCAATGCTTCACTGCTAATCTGCAAAAGCTGAACACCTCGAAGTTTGTCCGTTACACTCTAGTCTGCTGCATCAGCATCAGTCGAGACAACTCGGACCGACATGGATGATAAGCCTGAAGCACCACCGCCGTTTGACGTTGTGGCCGGTGTAAATAGGTCTGCGTATATTGTGCCGTTTACTCTTACATTACCGTTAAAGTACCCCGCCCATTTTGAGCTGTACATCGTACCGACCCAGATATAACTGTTCGCAGACCCTACAACACCAGCACCCGCATAAGTCCCGTTGTTGGAGCCAAGGTTGCCACACACGCCGATTGACTGCCATGTGGCACTGCCGCCTTGTCCGTTGATTGCACAGTTAGTCCTGTTTGTGCTGCCATAGGGTTTTACCTCTATTCCATTAACGGAAGCCTGATCATGCTGATAACTATAGATTTTCAGTGCACATTTATCTCCACCACCATTTACAGTGTCTTGCTTGCTGTAAATGGCGATATCCTCTGCTCCATTGCCCCAAATTTCCAATCCTGCTGAATTTCTTGTGTTTATGACACCCATGGTTGCGTCAATCGGGTCTTCATAATTCACGCCCACATTTCCGTCCTCGTTCACATAAAGCTGTGAGAATGCGCTCATGCTGACAAGCAGCATTACTGAAAATAAAAATATCTTTTTCATGATGTATGATGTTTTAGTTTGAAACTGTTGTTTTTCAATATATTATAATCCCAAGACTTCAATTTATTCAACGTATAGATATCCCTCATAGGCGATACCTTCTATATAAACTATTATTTTATCTGGATAATCTGTAAG
>JAZUMZ010000242.1:0-2341 GCA_045603885.1 Bacteroidaceae bacterium
GTTAGGCCTTCCTACATTATTGTTGTTGCCGGGATTGTTGGGCCTTCCTGGCCTTCCGGTCTCAACTGGCCTTCCGCCATTTCCACTGCGGCCATTTCCATGACGTCCCAAACGGGGATTAGGCTCGCCGGGACGTGGAGTTCTCGACGGACGCATGTGATCGTGGCTCTGAGGACGCGTGTAGTTGTCGTGACGGTAGTGCATCGGCTCGTTCATATACCTGCCACGGTAAGAGTAATACACGGAAGGGTAGGGGTTGTAGAAGAGCGATGTGTTAACATAGTAGGTATAGACCGGCAGTGTCCACGTCCGCCCGGAAAGGCTGATCGGGTCGTAGAAATAGTCAATGCAGGTGTAAACCTCGTATTGGTATTCGTCGAGCACATAAAACATGCTCTCGTCGCGCTCAGGCCAGTAAACATCAATGTCAAGTTGTGTATAGATGGCGCGAAAATAGTCATAGTTTATCTGATACACAGCATCAAGCTGGTTGCTTGTCAAACCAAGCTCATATTGCATCTTGTCGGTCAGATAGAGGGCATACCTCTTGGATTTTGACCTTGACAAAGCGGAAGCGCTCAGGGTCACTCCCAGCATCAACAGTATTACGTAAAATTTTTTCATAGCTTTAGTCTTTTTAATGTGTGAGACATCGCGAAAATATCTCTTTTTGTTTTCCTGATGCAAATTTCGCTCTTTTAAACCACAAATGCAAATGGTTTTCCCTATTTCGAAATAAGAATTTTCCGTGGCGGAGGGAATTATCCCCGCCACGGAATAGGTATGTCGCTATTAAATAAACAGCAGCTGGACTATGATGAATACAGGCAGCAGGATTATAAGTGAGAAGCGGAGCATGTAACCGAAGAAAGAGGGCATCTTGATGCCGCTTTGCTCGGCTATGCTCTTGACCATGAAGTTGGGACCGTTGCCGATATAAGTCATCGAACCGAAGAACACGGCGCCCATACAGATTGCTTTCATCAATATGTTGCTTATGCCGGCCACAGCGACACCATCGACAGGCAAAGTCGAGGCGGTGGCGTGGAACACCATGGCTGTAGGTGCGTTGTCAAGGAATGCGGAGAGCGATCCGGTGGCATAGACGAACTGCCAAGGCTCGGTCACAGGCAGAGGATTCTGCTGCAAGAACATCAGGGCGGGGGTCATCGTGATAAATATGCCCAAGAACACACATGTCACCTCCAATATAGGAGTCCACGAGAACTCGTTGTCTGTGCGCACCTTACGTTTCGTCGTGACAACAGAGAGGATGATGATGGCGATGAATACCCATTCACGCAGAAGTTTCAGATACCAGGGGGCGTCCTCTGCTCCCATTGCCGGGATATAGGTGGAGTTTATAAACATGGTGCTGGCAATCACACACAGAAGCCACACGATGTTTATCAAGCCGGTGGCTGTCACCTTCACCTGTTCCCTCTCGTCTGCGGCAAGATGCTCTTGTGGCTCCTTCTTGTAATAGTAGGAGTCTATGAGCCAGTATATGCCGAGAAGCAGGATGCCTGTTACTGCCCATTCAGGAACCATGTTGGCCATAAACCAGCCGAACGGAACACCTTTCTGGAACAACAGGAACAATGGAGGGTCGCCGAGCGGGGTCAGAAGACCGCCGCAGTTGGCTACGATGGCAATGAAAAACATCACCGTGTGAACCTTATACTTACGCTGGCTTATGGTCTGAATCAAAAGCCTGACAAGCAGCATCGCCGCTCCGGTCGTTCCCATAAACGAGGCCAGAACCCACCCGATGGCCATGATCAGGGCGTTTGTCGTCGGCGACGCTTTCATGTCTCCCTTGATGCAGATGCCGCCTGTCGTTACGAACAGCGACATAAGTAAAAGGATAAACGGAACGTAGTCGTACAACATCTGGTGGGTAAGCTCGTGCGACATCCCGTTTACTATAAGCCAGATGCCCACAGGCAGGCCGAGAAGAATCGACACATAGAGCTTGTGGGAGTTAGACTCCCACCATTCACCAGCCTTGGTCAGAGGGAGTATTGCAATGCACAGCAGTTGCAAAACAAATGGAATCAACATCCATGAGGGAATCATATGTTCCATAAATCGGTTTAATTTTTTCAAATAGTTAGTATTCCAATATGCAAAGTTACACAAAAACGAGAGAAGCACAAAAGAAAAGCGAGCTTTTCTTTTGTATTTCCAAGTGCATTATAACCTCGGAGAGGTTACATACATATTATTAACCCTGGGTCGCAAACGCAGTGCAGCGTACCGGGGTAAAGCGAGTCAACACACAGTGAGGGTGTGTCAAAACAGATGAAGTGCGCTTAGCGCAGAAATCTTTCAAATCTAT
>JAZUMZ010000243.1:0-2775 GCA_045603885.1 Bacteroidaceae bacterium
ATTCAAATTACAGTACTGAACGTTCGCAAGTGAATATTCATTCATCAAGCGACTAATTTATGCATTTGATATAGTTTATGGAACTTAGGATTTTCATCAATGACTGCAGAAAGCAGTTCGCTGGCATCAGCAGAGATCATCTCTGCGATTTCCAGGATGGTATCCAGTATCAGTTCCCATATCCTGTCCGCTGCGGACAGCTCGAGAGTACCCGCAGTGACGTCACGGAAGAGTGCCCCGATAGTTTCGTAAGCCTCAAACCGCTTCACCGTGCAAAGTATGTTGTACTGCATCATGGTCAGCGTAAAGCTGGCAATTTGAGCAGAGAAGTGTACGCTCTGACACTTTCCGAAGTCGAGCAGTTGCTTGCAGTCGTGATAAGCTACCTCGGTAGTCCATCGGGTAGCGTACGTCCTGTATGCCTTGAGAAAGCTGAGCGAGAGGTCTGTGGTGAGCAGTCCGTTCCATTGTCCTTTCCTTCCACGCTTCGAGAAGAACAGGCGGACGGTGGTTCCTGCAAACCTGACATCAATGGTGCAGTAAGTGCACTTCAGCGTCCTGTTGTGTTTGGTAAGCCCCTTCTTCTGAAGCTTCTCAATAATCTGGTTAGCCGTCAGGTCACCCCACTGAGTGTGGTACTTGGTCTTACCCAGTTTAATCATGCCCAGCAGATGACACTTTATATGACGGCTGGTAATCAGACGGACGAAATCGGCACAGGTAAACCAACTGTCCACCAGCAGATAGTCGAAACGGATGCCACGCTTGATGGCGTACTTTACCATGTCAATGGCCTTATCGGTCTTCTTCATGGTGTACTCCTTGATGCGCTCCTCAACACTCTGACCCGTATAGTCGGAAGAGAAACGCTCGTTGCGCTGCTTGTCCGTCAGTCCCTGCTTCTTGTCGGGCTTCCGGCCTTCCTCTCCGTGGAGAGAGAAGTCAAGGAACAGTTGGCTCATACCGTCACTCAGCAGCAACGTCAGACACTTGTAGCCCAGGATACTCTTGTGCTCAAGGTGAGAGAAAATCTTGCCGATGAGCTCACTCTTGTGATCGCTCTTTGGAGCGTCCGTATCATCGATAATCAGGCAGACAGGCTTGTCATGCGGAGCCTCTGTGCTGCGGCTGATTTTCCTCAGCAGCTGGAGGTTCATCGCATAGAGCAGCTTGCGCCACTTAACATTACCATCATTCATAAAACGATAGAACATGTCTTTCTCACACTTGAACAGGCGGCTTAAGGACGAGCCCGAGTATTGGTATGCATTCCTGACGACGAAGAACGGGAACAGCATCAGAAGATTCAGAACCTGCACGTTCGTGAACTTGCAGTTCTCCTTCTTCTCTGCTCCGATCTGTTTCGGACGTATGTTTATGCACTCCATGACTCTCATAATGGCGTTAATCGCACGATTTTTATCATTTTCTGAGAAAAAACTTCTCAGATCTGAAATAATTGTTGTACCTTTGCTCACGGCTTCTAAGTTTGTACTTTATTCTTTGGCGAGTATAAAGTTACTCATTTTCAGTGAGTTGAGCAAACTTCGAAGCTATTTTTATTCCTATTTTATGTTAAATTATGCAGGTGTGCCATCACTTGCGAAACTTTAGTAATACTTATTTAAAATAGAAAAGAATATGCCGAACTTAATGCTCACTAACTGGTGCAACTACCATTGTCCGTACTGCTTTGGCATGGACATGATGGCACCGAAGAAGAAACCGACGGCCATGAGCCGAGAGACGTTTACGGGAATTGTGGAATGGTTGGAGCGCAAGCCGTTCGACCGTGTTGTCCACCTGATGGGCGGCGAACCAACGTTGAACCCGGATATCGAATGGATGGTGAACACCCTGTTGGAGAAAGAGATGCACATAACAATCTTCAGCAATATGGCCACGCGTCAGGCCGTGGATTTGGCCGAGAAGTTTTCTTTCTTGCCAATATACTGGGTAGCCAACGTGAATAATCCTGCGAAGTGGAACAAGGGGCAGCGTGAGAACATAGAACGAGCTTTGCAAGCCGGAGGCCGGAAAGTGTCTCTGACTTTCAATATCATGCCCGAGGAGCCGAATGAACTTTGGGCTCTGGAATTGATTGAACGCTTTGACCTGTGTCGGAATATCAAGGTTGGTTTCGTACTACCGACCCTGACCTCCTCCAATATGGCTCTGAAGGACGATGAATACGGCATCGTAGCCCGGCGTGTGGTGGATCTGGTAAAGGCCGGTGAGCCGATGGATCTTTCTGTAGAATATGAGTGTGGTATACCTTTCTGCAGTTTCACGGATGAACAGCTGGGCTTCCTTTGGCAGCACAAGTCCAACGTAACATCGGGATGCCAGTCCCGCTTGGACATTACTCCTGATGGCGATGTCATGTATTGCCTGCCTTTGGCAACAGCCGGAATGCGTCATTATACGGAATTCGAGGACTATCCTGCTTGCCGCGAATGGTTCGAACGCCGCAACCGTCCCTATCGCCTGTTGGGTAGCAAGATAGAATGTGCCGAATGTCCGTTGAACAATCCTCTGAAGTGCAATGGAGGGTGCCTGGCAAAGAACATGATTGGCGCCAACAACGTTCAAATAGCAGGACAGGGGACGGCTAAAGGTTGAGGGTATAGAGTTGAGGGCCATGGAGAAAGCCGAAAGACATAGTGTGTTGACAAATGGAGCGGTATTGCTGGTCATGGGACTGGCAATGCTGCTGCTTAATCTCTGTACTTTTGTGTACAGCGATGACTATCCATAAAGTCGGATCGTAGCCAT
>JAZUMZ010000244.1:0-7023 GCA_045603885.1 Bacteroidaceae bacterium
GGCCAAGCGGTCTTAGGAAGACAACACTTAGCTACAACTCCTTGGCCCACAGAACGACATGGCTACGATCCGACTTAGGGGGCCGTAGCCGAAGCCGGCATCGCCCCTCGGTGCGTCTATTATGCATCCGTCAACCTGGCCCTCGAAGAAATGGATGGAATTTTCCTTCACGTATGCGATCACGGTCTTGAAGTCGGCCTTGCGGTCGGCCTTGCCCTCAAGATTCTTAAGCAGTTTCTCGTTATTGGCTTTGTCGTCGTGACCTTCTCCGGCATAACGGGCAGAATATACGCCTGGAGCACCATCGAGCGCAGGCACCTCCAAACCGCTGTCGTCGGCGATACAGTCGAATCCATAATATTTCTTCACATACTGGGCCTTGATCTGGGCGTTTTCCTGGAAAGTGGAGCCGGTCTCGGGGATGTCGGCATTGCAGCCAATGTCCGACAGGCTGCGGATATCGAACCCATCGCCCAGTATTGCACGCACCTCGTCCAGCTTATGGGCGTTGTTGGTAGCGAACACAATCGTTTTCTTGTTGCTCATCTTGTTAACCTTCATCTCATCAAAACCCTCGCCATACACACCCTGAACATTGGCCATGGACAGAAACGCATAGGGGTCAATCTGTTTGATTAAGCGGAAAATCTCCACAGAGAAACGTTTTTTAACAACGCAGACGAGCACCTGGCGCTCGGTCTTGGTGTACCATCCCTCGCCGTGGAGCACGGTCACTCCCCTACCCGTCTCGTTCAGTGCGTCGGCTATCTTGGTGTAATTGCGAGAGAATATCAAGAACTGCACAGACTGGCGCTGGCGGTCAATCACAATGTCGAGGGTGACGCTGGAGATGATGAGCGCGGAGAAACCGAACACCACCTTCTGAACACGGTGGACGGTGTCGAGATTTTCAAACACGAAATAGCAGGAGCTGATGATGATGACATCGCAGATCATAAGCACCATTCCCAAGCTCATATTCCGGTATTTGTTGACGATAGCGGCGATTATGTCGGTACCGCCTGTAGATCCGTTGTTGAGAAAACAGAAGGAGAGAGCCACACCCTCAAGCACGGCGCCTATCACGCAAGCCATAAACGCCTCTTCTCCCAACACTTTGGGCAGGGAGCCGTCGGGCTGGATGATTATTCGTTGGAACAGCCAGAGGAAGAAGGTGAGCATAAGCACACCATAGATTGTCTTGAGGCAGAATTTCCATCCCAAGATCTTAACCGCGGTAATAAGGAACGCCAGGTTGATGAGCAGGTAGGTGTTCTGAACCTCTATGCCGGTGGCGTAAAACACGATGGAGGCCACACCGGCCACACCGCCAGTGGTAATCTGGTAGGGCAGGATAAAAGCGGTATAGGCCAAAGCATAGATAGCCAGTCCCAACGTTATCAGGATAAAATCCCGGGTCTCAAGCCATAAATTTTTCTTCAGATTCAAAGACATGCCGACTTTTCTGTTCAACTATTTTTTTTCAAAAAATCTTGTCTCAACACTTGTTTGAGAAGAATAAATATTTACAATCAAGATTATATTTCCCCTAATTTGATATTCTATACCAAAACGATCTATAAAAAGTATTCTAACATCGGGGAAAACAGTGCTTCTGCCTATTTGGGGCATCACAGAGAGTAAATTTATTTGTTTATAAATCACTTTCAGTATTTTTCTGCTAAATACACTGTTACCATTCCGCTTGTCATAAAAATTTAAGATTTCGTGTAATCTTTCCACAAAAATAGGACTATAATAAATCTTCATAGCCATTTTTCGAATAATCGTTCAAATTGTGCTTCTGATATACATCTTCCATTTTCATAATCTTGCTCTGCCTTATATAGATCATCCTTCATCTTTTCTGTTAGCAGAATCCTGCCAGACGAATCAATTGGAAAAGGATTTTTATGCATAGCAATATTATTATTGTTACTGACATCGACATGTTGCATAGCAACAGAGGGTTCAGATACAATTCCATTGGGTTCTTCTTGTGTGAAATAAGGTTTTTTCATAGTTCTTTGTTATTTTACCACGATATTCACGATTTTACCAGGGACAACAATGGTCTTGACATGCTGCTTGCCCTCCATGTATTTTGCCGTCTGGGGATTCTCCAGGGCAGCCTTCTCTATAGAGTCCTTGTCGGCACCGGCCGGAAACTCCATCTGGAAACGGGGCTTGCCGTTGAAACTGATGGTAAGGCTCACGCTGTCCTCTTTCAGGTAGTCCTCGTTCCATTCAGGCCATGCGGCGTCGCATACCGTGGTGTCGTGTCCCAGCACATGCCAAACCTCCTCGGCGAAGTGGGGGCAGAAGGGGGCGAGCAGACGCACAAAGAGGTCATAAACCTGCTTGTTGGAGCTCTTCATCTGGCTCAGCTCGTTTGAGCATATCATAAATGCGGAGATCGACGTGTTGTAAGAGAAGGACTCGATGTCTGAGCTCACCTTCTTTATAAGCTTGTGTATGGACTTCAGCTCATCCTTGGTCGGCTCGGCATCTGCGAGGCGCAGGTTGCCGTCTTTGTCGAATATCTGCATCCACAAGCGGCGCAGGAAGCGGAAGCAGCCGTCGATACCGTTGGTGTCCCAAGGCTTCGACTGCTCAACCGGTCCGAGGAACATCTCGTAGAGACGAAGGGTGTCGGCGCCGAAGCGCTCCACGATCATGTCGGGGTTCACAACGTTGAACATCGACTTCGACATCTTCTCAATTGCCCAGCCGCAGATATATTTCCCGTCTTCCAGCACGAACTCGGCGTCAGCGTATTCAGGTCTCCAGGCTTTGAAAGCCTCGGTGTCGAGCACGTCATTCTGCACGATGTTCACATCCACATGGATCGGGGTGACATCGTTATAGCTTTTCCTCAGTCCGCAGCTCACGAACACAGGATGACCTTGGGCTTTGCTCGCCTCGTTGTCGCGATACACGAAGTTGCTGCGACCTTGTATCATGCCTTGGTTGATCAGTTTCTGGAACGGCTCGTCTTTCACGCTGTAGCCGTAGTCGAAGAGCACCTTGTTCCAGAACCGGCTGTAGATAAGATGACCTGTGGCATGTTCCGTACCACCCACATACAAATCTACGTTCTGCCAGTATTCGTCTGCCTCCTTGCTTACAAGCGCCTGGTCGTTGTGGGGATCCATATAGCGCAGATAATAGGCGGAGGAGCCGGCAAAGCCGGGCATAGTATAAAGCTCGATGGGGAACACCGTCTGGTTGTCAATCAGGCTGTTTTCAACCACCTTGCGGTTGCGCTCGTCCCAGGCCCAGGCTGTGGCGTTGCCGAGCGGCGGCTCACCCGTGGCGGTGGGCTCAAACTTGTCCACCTCGGGCAAAAGCAGCGGCAGGCAGTCGGCGGGAATCATCTGAGGGATGCCGTCCTTGTAATAGACAGGGAATGGCTCACCCCAATAGCGCTGGCGAGAGAAGATGGCGTCGCGAAGGCGGTAGTTCACTTTCACACGGCCTATGCCCGCCTCCCTCACGTATTCTTTTGTCTTGGCAATGGCTTCTTTCACGGTCAGACCGTTGAGGGAGAAGTCAATATATGGCTTTACGTCGGGGCGCGGACTGTTCATCACCACACCCTCCTTGGCATCGTAGCTCTCCTCACTCACGTCGGCGCCTTCTACGAGCGGAATTATAGGCAGGCCGAAATGCTTGGCGAAGGCATAGTCGCGGGAGTCGTGGGCAGGAACGGCCATGATGGCACCGGGGCCGTAGCCGGCAAGCACGGAGTCGCCCACCCATATCGGGTTTTTCTCGCCTGTGAACGGGTTCACAGCATAGCTGCCGGTAAACACGCCGGTCACCTTCTTGTCAATCATACGCTCTCGCTCCGTCCGGGCTTTCACCTGGTTGAGATAGGCATCCACGGCAGCGCACTGGCCGGGGGTGGTCAACTCGCCCACCAACTCACTCTCGGGTGCAAGTACCATAAACGTCACACCGAACATGGTGTCGGCACGGGTTGTAAAGATTGTAAACTCCTTGTCGCTGTCAGCCACCTTAAACACCACCTCGGCGCCTTCGCTGCGGCCTATCCAGTTGCGCTGGGTCTCTTTCAGCGAGTCGGTCCAGTCTATTGTCTCCAAACCGTCGAGCAGACGCTGTGAATAGGCGCTCACTCGCAGGCACCACTGGCGCATACGTTTCTGCACAACCGGGTAGCCGCCGCGCACACTCACACCATCCACCACCTCGTCGTTGGCGAGTACCGTGCCAAGCTCGGCACACCAGTTCACCATCGTCTCGCCGAGGAATGCGATACGCCAGTTCATCAGGATGTCGCTCTGCTCCTTGGCGTCCATGGAGTTCCATTCAGCTGCGGTGAACGACAGCTCTTCTGAGCCCCATGCGTTCAGGCCTTCGGTTCCTTGAGACGCAAGGTGTTCAACGAGAAGCTGTATAGGCTGAGCCTTCTGCTTTTTGGTGTCGTAATAGCTTTCGTACATCAGCTGGAACGCCCACTGGGTCCAATGGTAGTAGGCAGGGTCGCAGGTGCGCACCTCGCGGTCCCAGTCGAACGAGAAGCCGATCTTGTCGAGCTGCTCACGGTAGTGGTCGATATTCTGGAATGTTGTGATTTCGGGGTGCTGGCCCGTCTGTATGGCATATTGCTCTGCCGGCAGACCATAGGCGTCATAACCCATCGGGTTGAGCACGTTGAACCCTTTCTGGCGTTTGTAGCGCGCATATATGTCGCTGGCAATATAACCGAGCGGGTGACCCACATGAAGTCCCGCACCCGACGGGTATGGGAACATGTTCAGCACATAGAATTTCTTCTTTGTGGCATCCTCCTCCACGTGGTAGGTTTTCTCTTCCACCCACCTCTGCTGCCACTTCTTTTCAATCTCTCTGAAGTTGTAATCCATCACAAAACAAATTTTTTGCAAAGTTAAAGAAATTTCTTTATCTTTGCAAAGGTTATTCACATTAACAACCAATATTTAACGGAAATAACGGGATAAACGGGAATTACGGAATGAACGGAAATAACGGAAGAAACGGATATAACAGCAATAACAGGATGAACGCCAAAGTCCGTTTTTTTCGTCAAGTCCATTACTCCCATCAAGTCCATTACTCCCATCAAGTCCGTTACTCCCGTTAACTCCGTCCCTCCCGTCAGAAAGTCCCCTTTTATTCACCATTATTCCGACGGCACAGCCAGCGCACTTCGAAAGAAAAATAACTTCAGGTCACTCCGCTTCTATCAGCGCAGCGAAGTTCTTTACCAACTCACCTACATCTTTCGCAAACGCTACCTGCCAAAATACGGTGACAGAACCGTTGACCAGATGATTCAGGCGGCAAGAAGCACCAAACAAAACATAGTAGAGGGTATGAGCGATGGACAGACATCAATGGAGACAGAACTGAAACTACTTGGTATAGCACGAGGAAGCAACCAGGAGCTGCTTGAGGATTATATCGACCACATGAAAAGAAACACAATTGAAGAATGGTATGGCAACAACCCACGATTTGAAAAGCTTCATAAGTTTTGCTCTATCCACAGCAAATATGAAGATTACAAAGATTGGATGGAGAAAATGGATGAGGAGGAAATGGCAAATATGGCATTATGTCTTTGCCATCAAGTAGATACCGCACTCAACAAGTTTATTGAGAATAAAGACAAGGAATTTACCACAGAGGGAGGAATAAAAGAACGAATGACTGCGGCAAGACTCGAACAGCGAAACTCTCAAAGGATATAATTCGTAAGCAATCAGAAACGATAAAGAGACTTGAATCTCAGATAGGGGAGCTTAAAAGTGAAATAAAAATGCTGAAAGATTCTACTTCTCGTTGAAAATAAAATCTAATCCTTGGCGGCGATAATAGGGGAATCGGGTATCACTGGATATTAACGGGATTTTCAATGTCATGGCATGAGCTATAATAACGTGGTCAGAAATATCTCATAGTAATAGCATTGGATCTTTAACCCAAATTTCACCAGCATGCTTTCTGGCCGCCTCAACATATTTATTACCAGCAGGGAGTGAAGCATATAAAATTCTTCTTTCCTCAACACTTAGTTTTGGGGATTTTTTCTTTGATTTTACTATAATTGTATTCATAACTGTTGATTTTGCTGCAAAAATAGCAAATTTTATTATAATCTCAAAATATGATGGGGGAAAAATAAAAATGTGCTGGTGATGCCAGCACATTTTTTATTTGCATTTTTCTCGAGTTAATTACTTAACATAGAGTTTCTTGCCGTTTACGATGTAGATGCCGCGCTGAGTAGGGCTTGCTACACGCTGACCGCTGAGGTTGTAAACCTCCTTGCCTGCGAGAGACTCAACTGTAACTGCCTCAATGCCTGTGGAAACAACTGTCAAATCTGCTGTAAGAGCGACGTCCTTCTGCTCATTCTGTACGATTGTGTTACCGTCCTTATCAGTCATAGCGATATTGTAAACCCTTATCTTGTTGTCATTAGGCTGCTCATAGTTAGAAGGAACGCGAATCTCAACACGACCGATAGGAGCGTTGCCAGGAGCAATGTTAGGTGTGTTAGCTACGTCAAATTTAGTATCAGGATTCTTGAATACACCTACATAAGTAGCTGTATTATTATCAGCACCAACAGCCATAAATGTCCAACGGTTACGTTTAATAGGCTCGCCTTCGTCGTCCTCATCGTCGATATAAGTGTAACGATCTGCGCTTCCCTCATAGTCCATATCCCATGCATAGAAAGTAGCACCTTCAGGAACAGCGCAATTGAACTGATAACCCTGAATCTCTACACTATTCTCCATGTTTACGATAAGGAAACCTTTACGCCCGCCGTTCTTAATTGTCTCTGAAGGGTCTACAGTCACGTCTTCTGTATCATACCAAGGTCCAGAAATTGTGATTTTGGCATCCTGAGCGCTCACACTAGCTGCAGCAAGTGCGAATGCGAAAAGAGTAAAAAGCTTTTTCATAATCTCTTAAATTTAAAAATTAATAATATAAGTTATTTAAATATTCATTTTATATTCTGCG
>JAZUMZ010000245.1:0-13952 GCA_045603885.1 Bacteroidaceae bacterium
TTTTTCATAAAATGACAAAAAAAGTAGGTCAAAAAGGGCTTAACTTTTTGTTATTTTCCATAAATTCACTAATTTTGCAACTCATTTCGGTATTGTTGGATGCAAAAGAGTGTTTAAATTGCGTCTCCCGGCATTAATTCCTCTTTGTGTCTCTCGCCCGTTTTGAACCTTATTGAAATTAAAATCAACTAAATATCAGAAGAAATGAAAAGAACTTATCAGCCTCACAATCCCATGAGTGTGAACAAACATGGTTTCCGTCTGCGTATGTCCACCGCTGGTGGCCGCAAGGTGTTGTCCAGCCGCAGAGGAAAGGGCCGCAAGAAACTGACTGTTTCCAGCGAGTTCCACGGTAAAGGCAAATGACGCTCAGCCGATGTGTCATAGCTTAACAGGGGTGCAACAATGTTGCGCCCCTGTTTGTTTATTTCGCCGTAGTCTTAGTTGACCTGACCTCATGATTGTATGATCTGTAATTGTCAACCGGTATCTCCACATCTGGTTCCTCAAGCATTCCCTCCGCCGGCAGTTCAAAGGCTATAAACTTTATGGTCATTCCCCTGTCAAGCCACATCCTCTCATAATAAGTCTGGATATGAGTGAGAAAAGCAGGGTATTTCCCCTCATCCTTCCCGGCCATGCCATAAAGGTCATCCACCGCCATTTCCACGACAAGGTTGTTTCTCTCAGCCATGGCCTTGGTGTAAGTATATAAGAATGGTGAGTCCGTCTTGAGGTTTATCTTCCCGTTGTCGATGAGAATATTCCTGTATCTCTGCATAAAGAATGTGCTGGTTAGCCGCTTGGTCGCTTTCTTCATCTGAGGATCAGAGAAAGTAAGCCATATCTCACTCACCTCATCCTTTGCAAAAAACCTATGGATAAACTCAATAGATGTTCTGAGGAAGCCCACATTCATCAGATTTTCTTGTTTCGCCACACTTGCCCCATGCCACATACGTGCTCCCTTAATATCCACACCTATAAAATTTTTATCCTTGAACTCTCTCGCCATCCCTACAGTGTACTCTCCCCTACCGCATCCAAGCTCCAAAACGATTGGGTTAGGATTGTGAAAGAAATCCTGATTCCATCGCCCCGCCATGTCAAAACCTTCTGCCTCCAATTTATAAAACGGACACTGGACCACCAACGGGTTTTGCTCCATTTCCTGGAATTTGGCAAGTTTACCTTTGCTCATACAACTACATTTTATATTATTCGACCTTTTCAGAGTCAAAGTTACAAAAAATAATCGTAAAGATAAAACCGCAGGCAAAAAAAACAGATATTATTGTTTTTTTACTTAGAACAAGGTATGATATCGGAAAAATATCGTATCTTTGTAAAATCAAAAAAAAAAATGACTAAACTAAATAACCACTGTCGGGCATTGCGGCTTATGTCCATGTCCATATTGTTTTTATTATTTTCATCCATCCACGCCTCTGGTCTGTCAGCCGGCCAGACTTATTACCTGTGGCTTAACATTTATGAGAAGCTGTTAGGCAGCAGTGAGGACGGAAGTTCCCCCTCTCTCTCAGCCTGGGGTGTCAACTCTGAGTCAACCAGCTACATCTTTACCGCTGAGGACAGTGGCACAGATGGATATGTACTCCTACGTCAGTTGAGCAGCGGCCGTTATCTTGCGGCAAGCAGCTCCAGCAGCTACAACGTGGTGTTTGAGAGCGACAAAAGCACAGACTCCCGTTTCTTATGGAAAGCGTCAGAAGGCACTTACAGTTATCTCATAAACAAAAAAAACGGGAAATACCTTGGTGTTGACGGTGCTAACAAAGGCAGCAATTACGTGAGTGTATATTACGACAAGCCCAAAGGCAGCCATTCCCAATTCTCCATAATCCCGACCAGCGACAGCGACTGGGATGGCGCCCGCCAAGCCTATTGCAGCGGAACCTACACCAACGAGCAGGGTGTTGTAGAATGTGACTATTGCCAAATAAAAGACAATGAATTGGAAATCAACGACGCTGTTGACATCCACATCACATCCAACGACAACCCCATTCTCGGAAACTCAAAGATAAACCTGTCAAGCGACCGCAGCTGGCTGATTTTCGACAATATAGTTCCCAGCGACGTACTGAGCAACTATTTGAAATATGTGCAAATAGGCGGAAAATCAGCAAAATCCGGCACAAACTGCCGCGTTGCCATATATCTCAACGGCTCCGCTGTGATACCGCTCCCTGAGACCGCTATGATTTGCCAGGGCACATCAGGCGAATTCTCCCTTGCCTCCGGCAACCACAGTGACTTGAAATCCCGAAGCAACACAATGACCTCTTTCGTGCTTCGCCGCGGATATATGGCCACCGTTGCCTCCGGCACCAATGTCGGTGGTTACAGCCGTGTTTACGTAGCTGACCACTCTGACTTGGCAGTCACTCTCCCTACCGCATTAAACAAACGTGTAAGCTCCGTCATCATCAAACCCTGGCAATATCTGAGCAAAAAAGGTTGGGGCAACAAGAACGGCGGAAGCCAGGGCAACACCCTTCGCGCATCTTGGTTCTGGTCGTGGAGCGCAGGTTACAGCAGCTCCACAAATATGGAGTTTGTCCCCTGTCGTCAACATCGTTATTGGCCAAGTGCAAGCGAAGTAAACTCCAAGACTCAATCCGCTGCCTTCTCTATCAACGAGCCTGAGCACTCAGAGCAACACACAAGCAGCAAATGTAGCTGCGGAGGCACAATCAGCACATGGACCAGCTACACCATAACCGACGACTTCAAGGCCGGCGGTGGCCGTATCGGCTCTCCGCAGCCCACAGACTTCAGTTATCTTACAGAATATTTCAACTATGTTGACAACATGGCCAACCGTTGCGACTTTGCCTGCACCCATGCCTATTGGGATATCAGCGGTCGAAGTGAAAGCGGGTATGCCAGCTATTTCGCCGACCACTGCAAGGAAGTATGGAACTCCACCGGCCGTCCTTTATGGATTACCGAGTTGGAGATTGGTTCCTCCTGGGGCGAGAGCTGGAGCGGTTACAGCGACAAATACGGCACCTACCGCAAATACCTCCAGGTGCTGCTCCAGAAAATGGAAGAGTGCGGCTGGATCGAGCGTTACTGCATCTACGGTTTCGACAACTACTGGAGCTGGATGTTCTATAACGACGGAGGAATCACCCCCGCTGGCCAGGTTTACCGTGACCACCGCTCCACCTTCGCATACAACTCCAAATACACGAAAGCACCGACATTCTGGGCTCCCTCAGCCAAGTCGCCGTCTCTCTCCGCCAAACTGACCGACGGATGCCACAAACTCACACTCAACATCTCCAACCCCAACGGCGACATGACCGACCGCCTGCTGGTAGAGTACCAGAGTGAGAACAGCAACTGGGAGCCGCTGTATGAAGAAACCGACCGCTCCAAATTTGAGTCCAACAGCCTGATTTTGGCAGACATGCCTACAGAGGGCATGGATCTCAACAACACCAGATTCCGTGTAACCGTAGTCAGCCTTACCGGCACGAGCGTTGTCAGCCCCAGTGTTTATGCCAGTTTGTTAGACAATCCCGACTGCAACAACAAGAGCTCCACAGGATGGACAATCAAGAATATAGACTATGACACGGCCAACCCTTGGGATGGCGACACATCCAACGCCTATTGGAATATTTGGAAGCAGGGTGCCTACACTTCGTCTCTCAGCCAGACCGTTTCCGGACTCGCGCCCGGCAAATACACCCTAAGTGTTCTGGTCAGGGCCTCAACCACTGCTGAGTTGAGCCTAAACCTTGCGAGCGGCAACCTGTCAACGACACAGACCGCCATTGGCCTTGGCTCTGACGCCATCGCAGGAAGTAATCTCCCTGGCGGTTGGTTTGAGATGAGCACAGACACCCTGTTACTGGATGAGGTTAGCGATGCGACCGTCACATTGGACATCACCCTCCCCGGCACCGGCTGGTGGAGCGCCGACCATTTCCGTCTTTCATACCTGGAACAACCTAAACCCGAGTTAGTTACAGGCGACGTTGACGGAGACGGCAAGGTTAACATAAGTGATGTCGTGGCAGTGATTAATGCGATTGCCGGCACTGGGAATTATGAGCGGGCAGACGTAAACGGAGACGGGAAGACAAATATCACTGATGTGGTAGATATAATCAATATTATTGCAGGAAAAGGGCCAGAGTAATTATATTAAAGAATGAAATCTGGAAGTTTCCTGAGACTAACAAGCCCCATAAAACCTAATATACGTTCCTAAAAAACAAATACCAATAAACTACAAAAAAACCATTATGAAAAGACTGACAAGCAGTTTGGCAGCAATTGCCATTGCGGTAAGCGCAAGCGCGCAAACCCATCAGATGGAGATCAACACCAAGCAGCCTGGCGCTGTTGTACAACCAACTATGTATGGTATCTTCTTCGAGGACATCAACTACGCCGCTGACGGCGGTCTTTATGGCGAGCTAATCAAAAACCGCTCATTCGAGTTCACTCCAGACCCTTTGATGGGTTGGGACGCCTTTGGCAAGGTTGAGATCAAGAACGACGGTCCGTTTGACCGTTGTCCTCACTATGCCCGTCTGACAAGCGCCGGCCACCCCGACATGTGGACCGGTCTTCAGAACGAAGGTTATTTCGGCATAGGTTTTGAAAAAGACGCCGACTACAAATTCAGCGTGTGGGCCCGCGTTCCCGACGGTACATCGCAGACTCTTTGGGTTCAGTTTGTCGATCAGCACACGATGGGCGAGCATCAGGAATTCTCGACAGCCGACATCACCGTGGATTCCAAAGAATGGAAAAAATACACATGCACCATCAAGAGTCGCAAGACCCTGTCACACGGCAACGTCCGCATCCTTCTCGTAAATGACGGCAAGCACCGTTCCGGCACCGGCACCGTTGACATAGAGCACATCTCTCTCTTCCCCGCCGACACTTTCAACGGTGACGAGAACGGTATGCGCAAAGACTTAGCTCAGGCACTCGCCGATCTTCACCCCGGCGTATTCCGTTTCCCTGGCGGCTGCATCGTTGAGGGCACGACCCTTGCCACCCGCTATCAGTGGAAGAACAGTGTCGGCCCCGTTGAGAACCGTCCCACCAACAAGAACCGTTGGGAAAACACGTTCACTTACCGATACTTCCCCGACTATCACCAGAGTTATGGTCTTGGATTCTATGAGTATTTCCGTCTGAGTGAGGAGATAGGCGCCGAGCCCCTTCCAGTGCTTAGCGTAGGTCTCTCATGTGAGTTCCAGAACGGCTCCAACCGGAGTTCCGCCCATGTTCCTGTAGATCAGCTCCAGCCTTATATCGACGATGTGCTTGACCTGATTGAGTTTGCCAACGGTGACCCCTCAAAGAATGTATGGGCCAAGCTTCGCGCCGACATGGGTCATCCCGCTCCCTTCAACCTCAAGTTCGTAGCTATCGGCAACGAGCAGTGGGGCGAGATATATCCTGAGAACCTCAAGCCTTTCGTAGAACAGGTTCGCGCCAAATATCCCGACATCCGTATTATCGGCACCTCCGGTCCTAATTCCGAAGGTAAAGATTTCGACTATCTCTGGCCAGAGATGAAGAAACTGGGCGCCGACTTAGTTGACGAGCATTTCTACCGTCCTGAAAGCTGGTTCCTGGCTCAAGGCAACCGTTATGACAATTACGACCGCAACAGCTCCCATGTGTTCGCCGGTGAATATGCCTGCCACGGTAAAGGCAAGAAATGGAACCACTTCAACGCCGCTTTGATGGAGGCAGCCTTCATGACCGGCATGGAGCGTAACGCCGACGTAGTTGAGATGGCAACCTATGCGCCTCTTTTCGCGCATGTAGATGGATGGCAATGGCGTCCCGACATGATATGGTACGACAACCTCCGCTCCTTCCGCAGCTGCTCATATTATGTTCAGCAGATGTTCAGTCTCAACAAGGGCACGAATGTTCTTCCCATGACCATGAACGGCAAAGCCATAGCCGGCAACGACGACCAGGACGGTTTGTTTGCCAGCGCTGTATGCGACAGCACCGACAACAGCATCATCGTGAAAGTGGTGAATACAGGTGATAATGCCCAACCGATTAACGTGACCCTCAACGGTCTGAGTTTAGGCAAAGGCGGCAAGGCAGAGCTGACTACCTACCACGCTGACGACCTCACCGGCGAGAACACATTGGATGAGCCAGAGAAAATCACTCCAAAAACCACAGCCGTTGATATCGTCTCCAAGGGCAAGAACACAGCCTGGACCTACACTATTCCCGCACGTACCTTCGCAATTCTGAAGATTAAGAAATAGTCTTGGCAAACAATATGACGAGGAGGATTTTTCTTAGCAAACACCTTATAATCTGTATTTTATTGGTCGCTGTCACCTCATGTGACAGCGACCCTGATGGTGACGACCTGTTCACCTCCACAGGCAAATCCATAAACGATTTTATTCTTGAGAATGATGAATGTTCGTCTTTCGAATATATTTTATCCCGGATAGACTTTGACAAACGTCTTCAGGCATGGGGAAGATACACCTGTTTCGTTCCCACAAATGCCGGTGTAGATTCCTACATCGACAGCCTATGGAACGACGATGAGTGTCGTATTCCTCACAACGGGTTGACAGAAAACTCATTACAAGGCTTGAGCGACAGCCTCTGTCACGACATAGCAGAATACCACATGGTTAACGGTATTTACGACATTGTCGGCCTGGCTGAGTCCTCAGGTAATCTCAACACCGTGTTGGGTGTCAGCGTGTCCACCAGTGTCTCTGATGGATTCACGATGATGAACAGCTCGAGAATCATAAATGCCGACAACAAGGCCACTAATGGTATATGCCACTTTGTGGACAACGTAATCTCACGCTCCTCACGACTTATTTCCGATGAGTTGGAGCACGTGGAAGGCTATACAATCTTCACAGACGCTTTCAGACTGACGGGTCTTGGCAAATTGCTCAGCAAGACCGACAAGGGCAAGACATTCACAATCAACGACAATTGGGATGTGAGTGAATATACCGGTGTGAAAACCGAGACATTATATTGGCCGGACAAATGCCGTGTGGGTTTCACAATTTTGGCTGAGTCAGACAAAGTGATGGCCAAACATGGTATCCATTCTTTGTCAGACTTGATTGAGTACGCCAACAACCAGTACAAGAATTGTGCTGAATGGTATGACTATGTAAGCGAGAAAGGCATCTCCATCAGCACAGGCGACGATTACACAAACCCGTGGAATGCACTCAACATGTTCATCAGATACCACATTCTGTATGCAGACATGTCAAAAGGCCATTTTGTATTCGAGAAAGGTTCTGACCCCAGTTGGAACTTTAACAACACACTATGCGGCGGAGAGCCTTACGACTATTATGAGACCTTCCTCCCCAACACATTAATAAAAGTATGGGAACCACAGGCATACGCATGTGGCACCAGCACCGACGGCTCAAGCAAGCACCTGTATGTGAACCGCTACCGTCCCAACAACACGCTGACCGACGAAGTGGGCACGCTCGGCTCAGCCGCTATGCACGGCACAATCCGTGAGAACATTCGTATAGACACGAAGCTTGACCGTCAGGCCTTCAACGGGCACATCCATGCCATCACCGACATGCTTGTTTACGACTGGGGTGTCAAAAACGAGGTACTCCACGAGCGTATGCGATTTGACACAGCAAATTTCCTTCCTGAACTCATTAATAACGGCGCAAAATTTCTCACCACAGACGAGTTGAGCGCGATGAACGGCGGTGGCGAAGGTCTTCGCATGGCATTTCCCATTGACTATTTCGACAATGTGTATTGCTACAATGACCAAAACAAGTTGCGCTACACCTTACGCTCCAACTACCGTTCATGGGAATCCGACACATTCCAAGGCTGGGGCAACTATGATCTGTCCATCAAGCTGCCTCCTCTTCCAACTGGTGTATATGAGATGCGTATTGTCTATTATCCCTGGCCCTTGGGTGGTTTCATGCAGTTCTTTATAGGAACCAATTTAGACCGCTCATCCATGCAACCTCTTGGCATCCCGTTGGATGTGAGGATAGACTCCCGTGATGAGCGCATAGGCTGGACTGCGTCAGACCAGGAGGAGGACATGGGGATTGAGTCAGACCGCTCACTGCGCAGCCGTGGATATATGCGCGGTCCTTTCTCTTACCGTGGTCATGGCAAAGAGTGGTTAGAGCAAACCACGGGCCTTGGCAACTGCCGAACCGACGGCAATGTGTTGATCAGAAAGATTTTGACGACTCAATTATTCCGTCAAAGCGACGACCACTGGTTCAGGATCAAGAACATGCTCACAGACGGCGACGCCCAGAAATGGCAACTCGACTTTGTTGAGTTTGTTCCCGTCGATGTGATAAACAACGACCTGTACCAGGAAGACTGGATGTAGCAACGATCTATTGACCAGCTATAATGTTTATAACCTCGACGACATCGCTTATGTTGACGGCATTGTCGTTATTGAGGTCAGCAAGTTCTGAATATCCTCCATTGGCGATGAGGTTAATGATAGAGACCACATCTGTGATATTCACGTTTCCATCCTCGCTGACATCTCCCCTGATTACCTTCTTAATTGGCTTTATCCTGAGCTTGCCATCTGTCTTAAGAGTGGAAATGTCCCATTCTTGATCAGGCGACGGCTGCTCAGGCACAATTGTCGTGAACCACGTGCCCAATGGAGTGCCGACAGAGGAGAAAAGCGTGAAGACAGCATCGTCAGGCAGCGGTTCTGTCACTTTATCCATGTCCAGCTCCAATGTCGCTCCGCTGATAGACGACACTCCCGTAATAGCAATACGGTTGTTCTTAAGAGTCTTCCCTTCGTAAGCGAGAGGGAACCTCACCGTCGCTCCGCTGCTGACAGTCAGTCCTGCCGTGAGGTTCAAACGGTTGGATATAGCCACGATTGTGTCACCAGCAAGCAGTGTTCCGCCTTTGTTGACATTTACTTTAGAGCCTATGGTTCCTTTTCCTGCGAGAGTCGCTCCGTCTCTCACGTAATAAGCGTCGCCTGTGGTGTGAGTTCCGTTGACGAAAAGCCTTCCTCCCTCGACGTATGTCGGGCCTATATAGACGTTAGTGCCCGTAAGCCTCCAGTCACCGCTACCTTCTTTATATATAGTAGTGGTTCCGTTATACTTGGAGTTGGATGAGCTTGCCGTGTTATCGATTACCCCGGCAAAGGTCTCGTTGGTATTAGCTCCCCCGACTCTCCACACCATCTGGTGCTTGGCTGTATTCTTGGAAGATCCGCAAAGATATGTACCTGCGACTCCGCTAAGTCCTCCGATATGCAGGTCGCCGTTTGTTTGCCAATACACCACTCGTGTGTTTCCTTTCAGTTCCACCACACCGTTAGGTATTCCCCCCTTGTTGTTCAGCAGCAGCTGGTTGCCGTCTGAGGCTGTTCCAACACCATTCGCGATGAGTCTTCCATAGAAATTGGAGAAATCTCCCTGGATATACTCTCTGACATACGGAATACGGAAATCTATTGTGCCAGCCCCTGCGAATGCGCTGTTGATATAACAGTTGCGATGTGGTTGGAATATAGATGTTGTCCCTTCTGCCGCCTCTATTGGGAAGTAGTACGTGCAGTAATTGTCATTGGCATCTTTAGTTACGAGGCTTCCTCCCGCCAACACCAATTTTGATGACACATTCTTCCCGTTTCCGAGATAAAGTTTCTTATCCTCTATAGAGCTGAGATATGCCAGTTTGAGCGTACCACCTTTAAGTATTGTCTGTCCGTCGTAAGCGAAGAAATCCGATGACGCAGGCTGCAGCGTACCTTTACCCCCTATTGTCAGGTCTCCTGTTCCCAGAACAGCTCCGCTGATACTTACCGTCGCGGCGCTGTTTGTAATATCAAACTCAGAAGAGGCATACATGGTTGCGCTCCGGTTAGTCGATGTTGAAGAGCCAGTATAGCTCCATGTCCCTCCGTTCCAAATCCAATTTTGCGCAAACTCTGACGACGCGCCTATCGAACTGGCCACATCTCCGTTTTTAAGCGTGCTGAATGAAAAAGTGCCTGCATGAAGCACAGTCGCCCCTTTGTATGAGTTCAGGTTTTTGACAGTAAGTGTCCCCTCTCCCGCTTTGTTAAGAGGTCCGTCTCCTTCAATAGCTCCCGCTCCGGAGAATGTGATATCGGCATCAGAATTAACGACGATATTTGCCGGGCTGACATTCTGAGGAATTGTGACAGTAGAGTTTTCCGCATTGTTGAACAACACAGTCCTACCATCCGCAAACAGCAAGTCGTCCTCAATCCAGTTAGCTGAAGTGCTGTCCCAAGTCCCGTCCGTTGTGTTCCAAGTTCTGTCTGGAATGTATGTAGTGATATCGGTCATCTCCACATACTTTGGCTGTGTCTTAGCTGTGATTGCAGCAGTATATGCGGATGTCTGCTCTCCTTTGTATGCCTTCATCCTTATTTGGTAAGCCTCGCCAGCCTCAAGTCCGTCTATCTCAGCAGTCTCTGTATCTGCATTCACCCTTGCGACCTCCGTCCACGTGGCTCCGTCAAGTTTCTCTACGACAAATCCGTCCTCGTCATCTGTAAAGTCGTACCATTGCAAGGTCACGCTGTGGTCGGTAGCGGAAGCCACTGCCAGTTGCTGTGGTTCACGCAAGAAAGCGAATCTGTTGTCTTTGCTCAACGAGTTGATGTAATTTTCGATATTGGCATATCCGTTTTCAGCAATTGTCATGGCGTCATCCTTAGCCTGGTCGGTTCCGTTTGCTTTCTCCCACTCGTCGGGCATACCGTCTCCGTCAGTGTCCGTGGGCTTGACGTATGACGCAAACTTCCACGTTGAAGGTGCGCCTACAGACAGCTGCTGCTCAGATGAGATAATTGCCCCCTCTTTTCCGAGCGAACGGCACTGGTGAACCATGAGGTAGTCGGCAAGGTCGCGGTAAGGCAGCGATGCTCCCACTTCCGGCAGCAGAGAGTCAATAAGCTGGGTAGCCTTCCATACCGGCAGTTCAGGATAGCTGTATGGTTTTGATGCAAATGTCGGTCCTCCCCCATATTCCGAATGTGGTATCTCGTATGGGTTGAATTTTCCGTCTGCGTTGCGGTCCTGCCAGTTGTCCTCCGCATAAATATTGAAGTCCGAGTTTCCGCTTGAAATAGCGTTTCCTCCCCCAGCCGGTCCGTTGATAAAGAGGTTGTTAGTTACGTTCACCCATGATTTCCCAGAAGAGTCACCTCCCATGAGGTAGCATCCGTCTTTCCAGTTGTAAACGATACAGTTGACATACTGGCTTGTGCCCTTCACCTTGTTGTTACGTGTTGAGTTGTCGCAATAAAAGTTGCGATATAGCGTAATGGAGTCAGACTGTATCAGTCCTCCAGCCGAATGTGTGAGCAGTCCTTGCCCTATCACGCTGTTGGAAAGTGTGATATGTGTAGGCTGGCTTCCCTTGCTGTCCCAGTTGATTGAGAAGGTCTCGTCAAGTCCCCACGAGAATGAGCAATGGTCGAAAATCATGTTTGTCCCGTTTGCCACTCCTGCCGCATCCTTGCCAGATGTACCACCTTTTCCCATACGGAATTTCATATACCTGATTATCAGGTTAGAGGTTCCCGAGAATGTAACACCATCGCCATATACTACCACACCTTCTCCCGGTGCAGTCTGCCCGGCCACATACAGGTTTGACGAGAAAGACATTCTCGATGAGATATTAATTACTCCCGACACATCAAAAACGACGATGCGGTTGGGTTTGCTCACAGCATCCCTGAGCGATCCTGTTCCGCTGTCGTTAAGGTTGGTGACATGGTAAACTGTACCATAACGTCCTCCTTGTGCAAATCTTCCCCAACCCACAGCCCCGGGGAAAGCAAGCTGCTGGGCATTGACACTTACCGCCACAACAGCGGCGACTATTATCGAAAGAAATCGTTTTGAAACATTGAAAGAGGGATTGTTCTTCATCTGTATATTATTGTTTTAGTTTGCGTTGTAATGTCCTTTCAAGGGGTTGTTTTAAGTGTAATTATGTCTAATTCGGGCCATGCGCCGAATCTGAAAGGCAAAAGAATCTGCCCGATTCCGTCGTTGACATTAATCAGTTGCTTTCCTTCCATGTATATGCCCGACCACTCAGAATATTTGTGGCTGATTGGCGACCATCCTAAGAGTACGAATTGTCCGGCATGTGTGTGTCCTGCCAGTGTGAGGTCTATATTCGTCTCAGGCAACACATTTCGTCGCCAGTGAGTGGGGTCGTGTGTAAGAAGTATGGAAAACGTGTGTGATTGATCTGCTCCATTACCTTTATCCGCATTCTCCCCTGCTTTCACAATGCCTTCCAGTCCCTCAGTTGCTTTTTTCAGGTCTCCGAGAGCCGGCCACGGTGGCAGTCCGTCGTTCTCGGAGCCTATTATCGCAATGGAATCCCCTTCCCTGCGTATAACAACGTTCTCGTTCAACAGCAGTCTCCATCCACAGTTTCGCTGTACAGTCTTGATTTTCTCTATGTCCTTTTGCTTTTCCGCCTCCGACTCAAAAGGCAGATAAATGTCATAGTCATGGTTTCCCAGGACACTATATACTCCGTCTTTCGCTTTTATGCCTTTCAAGACCTCCTCAAATCCCTCCAACTCGGCTGCCTCATAATTGACGATGTCGCCAGTGAAAAGAACCATGTCACATTTCTGTCTGTTAATCAAATCAACGATTGTCCTCACGTCTTCTCTGTGTCCGTCGTTGAAAGTTCCGATATGCAGGTCAGAGAAATGAAGAATCCTGTACCCGTCGAACTTCTTAGGCAGGTTGTCATATACGATGGTCTGCTCGTGAACCTCGTATTTGTTTCTTCCCCAGAAATATCCGTATATAATAATAAACTCTCCAAAGATTGCAAATGCCATAGCCAGTAGCCTTGCATACCTCTTAAAAGTGTGTCTGTCGCTTGTAAGCCTTGAGAGTCCCACTCCGGCGCCATCGAAAATAGTGAACAACATCTTCGGTACAGTCACCGCAAGAAAGACAATCATCATCGTCCCCACCATGGGTTGGTGCACCGCCCTGAAATCATCATGTGCCAATACCGCCATCAGATATGCTATCAATGCGACGGACGGTAAGAAGTATAACCCTCTCTTCCACCAGCATGCAGTCCATCGCCTGACATACATCGTATATATGTATGCGTCAGGAATGGCGATAAGCATCAAAAGTAGTAGTAGGACTCTCGCAAGCATATGAAAAGCAACAAGTTTAAGAATATAGAGTAAACTATAATTATCTGCAAATTTACGACAAATCATCGAGACACACAAAACAAAGGAAAAGTTTTTAGCAAATGAAATTTGGAGGAACGCAATAAAAGTGCTATCTTTGCACCAATAAATTCAAAAGCTTACCAAGAAAATAAAACGACAAAGAAATGGAAAAGAAAATTGCTTCCGATATCTACTATGTCGGTGCTGACGACAACGAGTTGGATTTGTTTGAGGGTCAGTATATCCTCCCCGAGGGCATCTCTTATAATTCCTATATAATAATGGATGAGAAGACCGCTATTCTCGACACCATAGACGCCCGTAAGACGAACGAGTGGTTAGAGAATATTGAGGAAGTGCTCCAAGGCAGGGTTCCCGACTATCTGATAGTTCACCACATGGAGCCCGACCACTCTTCAAACGTGAAGCTGATTCTTGAGAAATACCCCGACATAAAGGTTGTATGCAGTCCGAAGGCTCAGGCAATGATAAAGCGTTTCTTCGGTGTTGAGCTTTCCTCCGACCGTGTGGTCAACGTAGGTGACGGCAGCACCCTGTCGCTTGGCGAGCACACCCTTCAGTTCTTTAGCGCCCCGATGGTCCACTGGCCCGAGGTCGTAATGTCTTACGAGCAGAAAGAGCAGATTCTTTTCTCCGCGGACGCCTTCGGCAAGTTCGG
>JAZUMZ010000246.1:0-3474 GCA_045603885.1 Bacteroidaceae bacterium
CTAAGGCCGCTTGGCCCCCGACTTTGCAGGCCGCCGTGGTCGGCCAGGTTCTCTCCGAGCGTAAGCTCGCCGTTAGCTTTGAGGTCGGGCAGCACGCTGATATTCGAGAAGAAGTCGCTCATCACCTTGGCGCGGTCCTTGAACTTGTCGCCGTCGCCATCCTGCCACCAGTCGCGGAAGTTGCCTTCGAGGTCGAACTGCCGTCCCTGGTCGTCGAATCCGTGGGTCATCTCATGTCCGATCACCACTCCGATGGCTCCGTAGTTGAACGCGTCGTCGGCACTCATGTCGAAGAACGGATATTGGAGAATACCCGCCGGGAAGCAAATCTCGTTGGTTGTGGGGTTATAATATGCGTTTACAGTCTGCGGAGTCATGTACCACTCGTCGCGGTCCACCGGCTTGTTATAGCGGTCCTCCACATGCTTCTTCGTTGCCCAGAGGCGGATGGTCTGCTGGTTCTCATACATGTTTTTCGCCGGGTCTATGTCTAGCTTCGAATAGTCTTTCCACTTGTCGGGGTATCCGATCTTCACGTAGAATGCCGACAGTTTCTGCTTTGCATAGTCTTTTGTGGCCTGGCTCATCCATTCCTGTGCGTCGATACGCTCTGCGAGCGCCACCTGCAGGTTCTTCACCAACTTCTCCATACGTGCCTTGTTCTCAGGCGGGAAGTACTTAGCCACGTACATCTCTCCCACGGCCTCTCCGAGGACACCGCTCACCATGCTCACGCCCCGCTTCCATCTGGGCTGCGGCTGCTGTGTTCCCGACATCGTGCGGCTGAAGAAGTCGAAATTCTGCATATAGAGGTCGTCGCCTAGAATCGACGCGTTGCCGTTGAGGAGTGTCCACTGCATCCAGTCCTTCACCTGTCGAAGGTCGGTCTCGTTGAGAATCGCCACCGCCTCCTTGACTGCCTCGGGCTGTCCCACAGAAAGTTGCTGGAGTCCGTCAATGAAGTTGGCATGGAAGAAGTAGTCCCAGTCATATCCGGCGAACTGGCTCTTGAACTCGGCATATGTCATCTTGTGGTAGTTGGAAGCCGGGTCACGCAGTTCGGTGCGGCTCTTTGAAGCCTTCGCCATACGTGTCTCTATGGCCATGACCGACTCCATCTTGCGCTTCGCCACCGACTCCTTGTCGCCTGCGAGCACGAACATCTTCACGATATGCACCTTGAACGCCTCGCGGATTTTGGCGAACGCCTCGTCGTCGCTGAGGTAGTACTCCTTCTGTCCGAGCGAGAGTCCGCTCTGCCCTACCTCGACCAGGTTGTTCTTTGAGTCCATCATGTCGGCGCTGATATACGCTCCCCAAAGGAGGCTGCCGCCCTTCATGTCGTTATCGACCATCAGCCTCAGTGCCTGCTCGCGTGTCTTTACCTTATCGATGGCTTTGAGGTCAGGCAGTATTGGGCTTACGCCCTCCTTGTTCTGGCGTGCTGAGTCCATAAACACGGTGTAGAGGTCTCCCACTTTCTGCGCCACGGTCCCACGCTCGTGGGTGGTGGTAGCCAGTTCGTTGATAAGCTCCTGGATCTGAGCCTTGTTGGCCTCCCGAACGGCGTCGAACGATCCATAACGTGAATACTCAGCCTGCAGAGGGTTGTTTTTCATCCATCCTCCGCAAGCATACTGGTAGAAGTCTGTCCCCGGCTCAACCGTGGGATTCATGTTCTCCATCTTAATGCCGATTCCCTGTGCTGCGGCACCTGTAGTTGCTGTCATAGCAAATAATGTGATTAAGTTTTTCAGTCTCATATTGTTGGTTTTTAGTTGTTTTTTTTGTTGTTGTTGAACCCTTTCAGGGTTCTGGGTGATAGTGGTGTCTCATACCCCGGGTGTCTCAACATCGCTTCGCTCGTTTCGTTACCCGGGGTTACTAATATTGAACCCCTTCGGGGTTATGCAAGGCCAATGCGACACACAAGAAGGCAGGCCAATGCGACGTACAAGAGGTGCAGGCCAGAGCGATGCACAAGAAGGCAGGCCAGAGCGACACACATGATGTGCAGGCCAATGCGACACACAAGAAGGCAGGCCAGAGCAAAAACTAAGAGCCTGCTTTTTCAAGTGCCTCGACTGCCGCCTCCCATTCCTCCTCGGCTCCTGAGAGGAGAGCCTTGAGTGACGCATGTTTTGTGAACAGCGAGGTGTCCGCCGCTCCCCCGGGTGTTGACATCCGCTCCTCCAGGTCGGCAATCTGTGCCTCCAGCCTCTCCACCTCCTGCTCCGCCTCGGCGAGCCGTTTCTCCAACTTGCGCCGCTGCCTCGCCTGCTCTTTCTGCTCTGTGTAAGAGAGAGCCGCTTTAGAAGGGTCTGAGCCACCGGCATTTCCTGCAATATCGGATTTCCCAGGGCTGACGGAAGCCTCTGTGCCTTTCGTCTCCCTCTCAGTCTTCCTGACCCCGGTCAGTCCCTCCTGCTCCAGACGTTTTTTCTCAAGGAAGTCGTATATTCCTCCGAGGTGCTCTCGCACACGTCCTCCACCGAACTCATAGACCCGGTCAACGAGTCCGTCGAGGAAATCACGGTCGTGACTGACGACGATGACCGTTCCGTCGAAATCCCTCACTGCCTGCTTAAGCACGTCTTTCGACTGCAAGTCCAAATGGTTGGTAGGCTCGTCGAGAATCAGCAGGTTTACGGGCTGCAGGAGCAGGCTTATCATGGCGAGACGGCTTCGCTCGCCTCCCGAGAGCACCTTCACGAACTTGTCAGATGCCTCGCCTCCGAACATAAACGCTCCAAGTATGTCGCGCACCTTGGTGCGCATATCTCCGGTCGCCACGCGGTCTATGGTGTCGAACACGGTTATGTTATCGTCGAGCAGCTGCGCCTGGTTCTGTGCGAAATATCCGATCTGCACGTTATGTCCAACCTTCAGCTCTCCGTCGAAATCAATTTCACCCATTATGCACTTGACGAGCGTGGACTTTCCCTCTCCGTTGTTTCCTACGAACGCCACCTTCTCGCCACGTTTGATTGTGAGGTCCACCCCCCGGAACACAAGGTGGTCGCCATAGTTTTTTCCCACCTCCTTGCAGATAACGGGGAAATCGCCGCTCCTCTGGCATTTAGGGAACCGGAGGTTGAGACGCGACGTGTCTATGTCGTCCACCTCCACCAGCTCCATCCTCTCCAGAGCTTTGATGCGGCTCTGCACCTGGTTGGACTTTGTGGGCTTATATCTGAATTTCTCGATAAAATCCTTTGTCTCGGCAATCTCTTTCTGCTGGTTCTCGTACGCCCTGAGCTGCTGCTCACGCCGCTCGTCGCGCAGCACCACATACTGGTCGTACCTCACCTTATAGTCGTTGATATGTCCGCAAGTGATCTCTATCGTGCGGTTGGTGACGTTGTTGATAAAGGCGCGGTCGTGGCTGACGAGTATCACCGCCTTGGCTTTCTGCTGTATGAACTGCTCGAGCCACTGTATAGAGCCGATATCGAGGTGGTTGGTAGGCTCGTC
>JAZUMZ010000247.1:0-4733 GCA_045603885.1 Bacteroidaceae bacterium
ATGCGGTGACGCCCTCGGCTTTCTTACGGCCTTTCACGAGGTTGGCAAACATGCGGAAGTCCTCTATGCGCCCGTTGGTGCAGGCACCGAGGAACACATAGTCCACCTTCTTGCCCAGGAGCTTCTCGCCTGGCTGGAATCCCATGTAGTCGAGCGATTTGACGAACGACTGGCGTCCTGCCTCGTCCACGCTCTCCAGCTCCGGTATGTTCTGGGTTATTCCCATACCCATACCCGGATTGGTGCCATAAGTCACCATCGGCTCTATATCCTCGGCCTGGAACGTGAGCTCGCAGTCGAACACCGCGTCGTCGCCGCTGCGCAGGGTTTTCCAATACTCCACGGCCTTGTCCCACTCGTCACCCTTGGGTGCGTACTCGCGCCCTTTGATATAGTTGAACGTTACCTCGTCGGGAGCGATAAATCCTCCGCGCGCACCCATCTCAATAGACAGGTTGCAGAGTGTGAGCCTTCCCTCCATAGAGAGCGACTTCACCGCCGTTCCCGCATATTCCACGAAGTAGCCGGTAGCTCCGCTGGTGGTCAGTTTCGACATGAGGTAGAGTGCGATGTCTTTGGCTGTGACACCCCATTTGAGCTGTCCTTCCACGTTGATGCGCATGGACTTGGGTTTCTGCTGCAGTATGCACTGCGATGCGAGCACCATCTCCACCTCCGACGTGCCGATACCGAACGCCACAGCACCCATCGCGCCGTGGGTTGACGTGTGGCTGTCACCACACACGATGGTCATTCCCGGCAGAGAGAGTCCCCGCTCAGGCCCTACTACATGGATGATGCCGTTGTGGTCGTTCATCATCCCGAAATGGGTGAGTCCGAACTCCTCGGCGTTGCGTGCGAGGGTATCGACCTGGGTCTTGCTCACCGGATCCTCGATCGGCTTGTCCTGGTCGTGAGTCGGGGTGTTGTGGTCGGGCATACAGAAAATCTGCTTAGGACGCAGACATTTCAGCCCGCGCTGCCTCATTCCCTCGAATGCCTGGGGAGAGGTCACCTCATGGCAGTAGAGGCGGTCGATATATAATTGTGTGGGGCCGTCGGGCACGTTCTGAACCACGTGGGCATCCCATATCTTGTCGAAAAGTGTATTCATTGTCGTTGATGTTATGGATTATTTTTTTTCGTTATGTCGTTATGACGGGATTTCAAGGTTTCGAGGCTCGAAGTTTCGAGACATCGAAAGTTATTTGAATTTGTTTATACAGTCGATATATGCCTCGACGCTGGCAGCGACGATATCGGTGTTGGCACCGAATCCATAGTACATCTGGTTGTTGTACTCCACCTGCATGTGTACTTTTCCCACGTCGTCGGAGCCTTTGCTGATGGCCTGGATGGTGAATTCCTTGAGCGTCATCTGGCGGTTGATGATTTTCTTGAGGGCTTTGATCGCCGCATCTACAGGTCCGTTTCCGCTTGCGCAGTCCTCGAATTTCTCTCCGGCTATATTCAGTCCGAGGCTTGCCACCGACTGGACGCCCACACCGCTGGTCACCTGCAGGTAGTCGAGCTTGATGCGGTGGTTCTCTGTGCGGTCGGCGCCGGCGAGAACAAGGATGTCGTCGTCGTTGATGTCTTTCTTCTTGTCTGCCAGCTTGAGGAATTCCTGATATACCTTGTCGAGCTTCTCCTGTGCAAGCTCCACTCCGAGCACCTTGAGGCGGCTCTTGAGGGCAGCCCTTCCGCTGCGCGCTGTCAGCACGATGGAGTTGTCGTCAATTCCCACGTCGTGGGGGTCGATAATCTCGTAAGTCTGCACGTTCTTGAGCACACCGTCCTGATGTATGCCGCTTGAGTGGGCGAAGGCGTTCTTGCCGACGATAGCCTTGTTGGGCTGTACAGGCATATTCATAAGGCTCGACACCATGCGGCTGGTGGGATAGATCTTGGTGGTGTTGATATTTGTCTCGATTCCGATATGCTTATGGCATTTCAGGATCATGGCCACCTCCTCCATGGACGTGTTGCCCGCGCGCTCCCCGATTCCGTTGATTGTGACCTCGACCTGCCTTGCGCCGTTGAGTATTCCGCTCATGGTATTGGCCGTCGCCATTCCGAGGTCGTTGTGGCAGTGAGTGGATATCACGGCATTCTCGATACCTGCCACATGGTCACACAGGTATTTGATTTTCGCTCCGTATTCGGCAGGCAGGCAATAACCGGTGGTGTCGGGGATGTTCACGACCGTGGCTCCGGCCTTGATTACCGCCTCTATCACCCTCGCAAGGTATTCGTTCTCCGTGCGGCCCGCGTCCTCGGCATAGAACTCCACATCATCGACAAAGCGGCGCGCGTATTTCACGGCGGCCACAGCCCGTTCGATAATCTCCTCACGGTTGGAGTTGAACTTATATTTTATATGGGAGTCCGACGTGCCTATTCCCGTGTGTATGCGCTTGCGCTTGGCAAACTTCAGGGCGTCGGCGGCCACGTCGATATCCTTCTCCACAGCCCTTGTCAGCGCGCATATCGTTGGCCATGTCACGGCCTTGGATATCTCGATGACGGAATTGAAGTCGCCGGGGCTGGAAATCGGGAATCCTGCCTCTATCACATCTACTCCGAGTTGCTCGAGCTGACGGGCCACCTGAATTTTCTCAACCGTGTTGAGCTGACATCCAGGAACCTGCTCGCCGTCACGCAGAGTGGTGTCGAAAATAAAAAGTCTGTCCATGTATTTGTTTTTTACCGGGCTTCGCCCATTTTGATTAAAGGGTAATTCTATAAATTTGTTTTTATTATCTCAAGGGTGCTCTATTTCACTTCGACGCTTTGCGTTTCTTTGCGGCATCTTCGTCATTCCAGCCTTGAACCATAGCTTGCTATGCTTCCGCGGCTGCAAGAACCAACCTGCTCGCTAATAAACTGTAAATCGCCTGAAGCTAATTTTTAGAACTACCCTAAAGTTTATGTCGTGTAAACATACGAAACTAAAGACCCTGAGTGCCCACAGCCCCCAGAGCCTCGGTTTTGAGATTGCAAAATTACTAATAATTAGGGAGAAATCAAAACATTCTGCTCATTTTTCTTACCTTTTGCTCAACAAACGCAACAAAAGAGAGGGCTGACACGCGACTCACGTCGTTTGCCAGCCCCTTTGTTCATTGAAACAAACATTCATTTCTTTCGCATAAACAAGATAACATTTCATTCATTGTGTGTTTTTCATGTATCAGAGTGTCAGGCTTAGTCCCGCGGGTCACTCCACTCCCAGCCCCTCCCGCTTGCAAAGGCGAAGTGCGTGAGCCACCCACCCCACTGTCAGCACATTGAACCAGAAGGGCATGCCGACCGTAAACACAGCTGTGATTACCGCGAGGATGGCGTTGATTATGAGAAGCGCCTGCTTGGGTGTCACGTGCTCCTCGAGTACTGATGAGAACAACGATGCAATCGCATCAAGTGCTGAAGTCTGGGCGTTGCGCTTTCCATGCTTTGTGAGTGTCATGCTTTCCATAAATTTTCCTTTCGTTATTTTGGGTTTGACGTTTGATTTAATTTTCACGATGCAAAGTTACGACAACTTTGTGCCAACCTACGTCAAAATACAGGCCAAAGACTTGCAAAAACACAAATTTTCTGTTAATATCTGTTAATTTAGCATTATGACATTCTTTAAACCGCCTGGAAGAAAATATGTTGTAGAACACAATATAAAGTTTCCAAACATGTAAACTTGTTTGTAAATTTGCAATGTAAAATGATAAGGCGATGAGTACAGTTTATTTTAGATTAATTGTATTGGAAGCAGCAAAAGGCTATCTTGACGAGCTTCCGCAAAATGTACGCAAAAAAGTCGAGTACAACATACGCCGCGTCCAGATGGGTGAGAGAGACAGCGAGTTGTTCAAAAAAACTCGAAAACACGGACATTTGGGAATTCAGGACCCTGTACAACAAATCATGTTACAGGCTTTTCGCTTTTTGGGACACCGAAAGAGATACGTTGGTAGTGGCGACTCACGGAATTGTAAAGAAGACGCAGAAGACACCCTACAAAGAAATCAAGAAGGCGCAAGAGATTATGAAAAGATATTTTGAGAACAAAAACAAATAGACATGGAACAGATCGGGAACATGAAATTATACTCCTTTGAGGAGGTGCTTGATGAGCACATCGGCAAAATTGGGACACCCGAACGAGACGAGTTCGAGAAAAAAGTTGAAGACTCCGTAATGGCTTATAAGCTGGGAGAGGTCATAAAGCGAACCCGTAAGGAGCAAAACCTGACACAAGAGAAGCTCGGGGAGAGACTTGGCGTAAAAAAAGCCCAAATCTCACGCCTCGAACATGGTGGGAACATAACAATTCCCACTATCAGCCGGGTGTTCCGTGCGCTGGGTGTCAAAACGGCAAGCCTGGATTTAGGCGAGCACATCGGCAAGATTTCACTTTGGTAGAACCTTCACAGAAAGTAAACCCTTTTGGGGAGAGGAACAGAATCCACTCCCCTTTTTTATTTTGAATGGAATATGGATGATGATAACTAAAATCGTGCGATTATTCGGTTAAACTTACAAAATTTGGGCTAAGAGGCAATGTTTTGCCATCATTCTCCAACACATGTTTGCTATTTTCTGCCAAAAAATTCCCCTTTGTCCTTAGAAAACAAAAAAAGATAAAAAAAACGCTTCACTCCGTTCCGCTCAACAAAAAGTAGAATCGTCAAATGAAGTTTCCTTCCTCTGTAATATAACCTCGGAGAGGTTAC
>JAZUMZ010000248.1:0-5485 GCA_045603885.1 Bacteroidaceae bacterium
ATACCGGGACCTCACCGACTCCATGCTGGACGCGAACCATCAAAATGTTATGATAAAACTTATGAAAGATTACGCCAAAGAGCACCCGAGACAAGCAGTCGTGCAGACTGGGGAGGAGAAAGAAGAGAATGCAAAACAGGAAGAGACAAAAACAGAAGGGCAAGAGACTGCAACAGTGAACGTGGAAGAACAAGAGACTGAAGTCGTGAACTCAGAGGAAACCTCAAATGAAAACACAGACGAAGAAGCGGTCAGCCATGAAGACGTGGAAGAGCATGCAGAGACAGAGAGCAGGGAAGAGAAGGATAACACTGATGAGCCGATGGAAGATGTAGTCCATGCAGAAGAGGAGGCAGACCCTACCAGCGGACTGGAAATGGGTCATGTGCATAACATCGACACAGAAATCAAAAGACTCAGCACCTTGGAAAGAGATATACAGAAAACTCTGGACAAAGAGGAGTATAAGCAAAAGGAAGAGACTGATCCGAATCAAGCTCCAGACATTAACAGTTCCCCGGACTCTACGGAGGAAAGTCTGAAGCAAAGCAAGGCCGTCCTGTCTCAGGTGAGAATGTTGCTTATGGCGAAGAAAAACGCACAGAAACCAAACTCCATGGCGTTCTATAAAAGCTGCCCCGGATACTAAGCCGGAACAATCCGTCTATTTTTGTCTAAAATAGACGAACCAACTCTGACAATCGGCATTACAGAGACACCCCCTTTAGCAAATCGATCTTTGACATTCTTTATTTTAATTACTTTTAACCGTATCATTAGTGTCCCGTTAAAATCCTTAAAGAAGTCCATATGTGTCTGATTGTTTGTCTAATGAAATAATTTGTATTTTGCACCGATTTGAAATCATATTGTATGAGTTGCTGTAGTTTTAATCATATAGCAAACATTGATTATTAACATTATATAGAAAACAAACATCGTGAATGACTGATATTAAATAGTTAACGGGACAGTAGTGATTTGGATTATTTCATTTTTTTAGTCATAAATTTATACCTTTTCGGCATAATTCAAAAATAATATTTACGTTTTAACTATTTTCCAGAACTCTTTTTTGTATTTCTTGAAAAAAAGCACTAATTTTGTGAGTTAGACATGTGTGGACAAGAACGCACATCGCTCGATAACTGACCGACAAAATAACGCCTAAGAAAACTAACTGGAGATATATGAAACTCCCCTCAGTGAAAAAAGGGTTTGGTCGCCCGTCGAGCCACTGCTGGGGAGTTTCATCTTTAGGTAATAGATTAAAACGAAGTATATGGCTAAGAAAAAAAACGAGAACACTACCTCTATAGGTTTTGAAGAAGTAATCTGGCGAGCTGCCGACAAACTCCGTGGCAACCTGAATGCCTCGGAGTATGAAGGCGTTGTTCTTGGTTTAATATTCTTGAAATACATCAGCGATAAATTCGAGGTTAAGTTCAAAGAGCTTTCCGAGGATGAATATGCTGACGTTGAAGATAAGGACGAGTATGAGGCAGACGGTGTGTTTTTCGTGCCACAGGATGCACGTTGGAAGGTCATCTCTTTAGCTGCTCATACGCCGGAGGTCGGTCGTGTCATTGACGATGCGCTACAAGCCATCGAACGTGAGAATCCGAAATTGAAGGGTGTGCTACCTGGAAACTATGCTCGTCCGGAATTGGATAAGCGCCGTTTGGGTGACGTGGTTGACCTTTTTTCTAATATCGAAATGTATGCTTCGGGAGAAGAGAAGGACTTGCTGGGGCGCGTTTATGAGTACTGCCTACAGAAATTTGCTTCGATGGAAGGCAAGAACGCTGGCGAGTTTTATACGCCAAGCTGCATCGTACGCACAATCGTGGAAATCTTGCAACCCTTCCAAGGTCGTGTCTATGACCCCTGCTGTGGCTCCGGCGGTATGTTTGTGCAGAGTGCCAAGTTCATTAAGAATCATCAAAAGGAATTGTCGGGCATCAGCGTTTATGGTCAGGAAGCCAACCCATCGACATGGAAGATGGCACACATGAATGTGGCTATACGCGGACTGGAGGCCAACCTCGGACAGTCGTATGCCGACACGTTCTTCAACAACCAGCACCCCACCCTGAAGGCCGACTTCATCATGGCTAATCCACCGTTCAATCTCAGCGATTGGGGAGCTGACAAACTGGAGAAGGACCAACGCTGGAAGTTCGGACTGCCACCAGCCGGTAACGCCAACTTTGCTTGGATGCAGCACATGATTCACCATCTCTCACCAACAGGTCGCATCGGTCTGGTATTGGCCAATGGTGCTTTGTCATCACAGACAGGTGGAGAGGGTGACATCCGACAGCGTATTGTCGAGGCTGACTTGGTGGAGGGCATTATAGCCCTGCCATCACAACTGTTCTACTCTACGGGCATTCCCGTCTCACTGTGGTTCCTCACCCGCAACAAGGCACAGGCAGGGAAGACGCTATTCATCGATGCCCGACAGATGGGAACGATGGTGACCCGTGCGGTGAGAGAGCTGCAACAAGAGGATATCACCCGCATAGCCGATACTTTCGAGCAGTTCCGTAATGGAACGCTGGAAGACGAGAAAGGTTTCTGTGCCGTTCGCTCCATTGAGGATATCAAGGCACAGGACTTTATTCTCACACCTGGCCGATATGTGGGCATAGCCGAGCAGGAAGACGACGGTGAGCCGTTTGCTGAGAAAATGCAGCGACTTACCTCAGAACTGAGCGGACTCTTTGAACAGAGCCATCAGTTAGAGGATGAAATCCGCCGTCAGTTAGGCAGTATCGGGTTTAAGATATAGGCCACGAAACATATTCTTCGCTATTATTGTATAACAACATAATACCGGAGAACAATGAAAGAGAAACTAATTTTAGAGATCAGCAATGCAATGACAGAATTTCTGAGTGTTGAACAATTAGCGAAACTGAACGGCGTACTTCTGAAGTCTATCAGCAAATACACCGTCAGCATGAGCGAGGAACAGGCACCGTCGTTGGCTACGTCCAATGAGGCGCTGCTGAAGGCCTTCCTCTCTGCCAAACAGGTAGAGGGATGCAGCCAGCCCACCATTCGCTATTACGGCAACACCATCAAACTGCTTGCTGATAACATGCCAAAACGGTTTACCGACTATACTACCGAGGACATCAGGGCATACCTGGCTGTATTCCAGCAAAAGCACAATGCCACTAAGGTAACGGTTGACAACGTGCGTCGCATCTTCTCTTCGTTCTTCTCTTGGCTCGAAGAGGAGGATTATATTCTGAAGAACCCGGTGCGGCGCATACATAAGGTGAAGACTGGCACGCAAGTTCGTGAGGTGCTTTCTGACGAGTCGTTGGAGAGCATTCGTGACACTTGCACCCGTTCACGCGACCTTGCCATGATTGACCTTTTGGCATCTACAGGTATGCGTGTGGGCGAGTTGGTGAAGCTCAACCGCGAGGACATCAACTTCACCGAGCGTGAATGTGTGGTATTCGGAAAAGGCAACAAGCAGCGCATCGTCTATTTCAATGCCCGCGCAAAAATACATCTCCAGCAGTACCTGAACGAACGAAACGACCAGAACGAGGCCCTGTTTGTGTCTCTCAACAATCCGCGGAATCGGTTGCAGATTTCGGGTGTTGAAGTACGACTACGGAAGATTGGCAGAGAAGCCAACGTGCCGCGAGTGCATCCACACAAGTTCCGCCGCACACTGGCAACTATGGCTATTGATAAGGGAATGCCCGTTGAGCAAGTGCAGAAACTTTTAGGACATGTGAAGATAGATACCACCATGCACTACGCTATGGTGAGTCAAAACAACGTGAAACTTTCTCATCGACGCTTCATCAGCTGAGCCAACGGCAGAAGGCTTTGCTGTGAGGGAGCTAAGAGCAGAACAATGAATCTGTAAATTCTCATTTATTAAATAAGACCGATATGACAAAGAAACAAGCAATACAACTCTTCCAAGAACGTAAAGTTCGCACCGCTTGGGACGACGAACAAGAGAAATGGTACTTTTCTGTAGTGGATGTGTGTGCGGTTTTGACCGATAGTAAAGACCCAACAGCCTATTGGAGGAAACTGAAACAACGCTTAAAAGATGAAGGAAATGAAACCGTGACAAATTGTCACGCTTTGAAAATGCGTGCCGCCGACGGTAAGATGCGAATGACCGACGTGGCTGACCAGGAACAGCTTTTCCGACTCATCCAGTCCATCCCCTCACCCAAAGCCGAGCCGTTTAAGCAATGGATGGCACAAGTAGCCAGCCAACGCATTGACCAGATGCAAGACCCTGAACAGAACATGGATCAGGCCATCATGGACTATAAACGGTTAGGGTACAGCGACGCATGGATTAACCAACGCATCAAGTCGATAGAGGTACGCAAGGAACTGACCGACGAGTGGAAGCGGACGGGTGTCCAAGAAGGATTGGAATATGCTTCGCTCACAGATATCATCACTCGCGAATGGAGCGGCTTTACCACGAAACAATATAAGCACTTCAAAGGACTGAAGAAAGAGAACCTGCGCGACAATATGACAAATCTGGAAATTGCCCTCAACATCTTGGCCGAAGCTTCTGCCACAGAACTCTCTAAGCAACGCGACCCAAAGGGTTTCAATGCGCAGACCCAGGTGGCAAAGGATGGTGGAAGCGTGGCAAAGGCCGCACGAAACCAGTTGGAGAGCAAGTTGGGGCGTAGCATCATATCCAGTGCCAAAGCCAGCGACTATCTGCTGCCAGATGATAGTGAAGACAAGGAAAAATAATTAATAATGGCAGATATATGAGGCAGATTGCGTTTGAGTCATTACCAAACTTTTTCCACGCAGTGGGTGGAAAATCTATTGGAGAACGAATTGTGAACACGTGCGTTCACAATCTGGAGTGCTCTCAAGTGTGTTGTGGTCTGTCGGTAACCTTTCGTTTATAACATTAGAATACAAGTATGGAAGAGTGGAAAGAATATAAACTTGGAGAGGTCTGTTTTCGTTTAAGGAGCGGTAAAGGCATTAAGGCAGACTCTGTTTCCGACACAGGAAAATATCCCGTGATTGGAGGTAATGGAGTTAGAGGATATGCAGACGAATCCAACTTTGAAGGACAAGCTGCTGTTATAGGTCGTCAAGGGGCATATTGTGGCAATGTGCGTTTCTTTGAAGGAGAAGCTTATATGACAGAACATGCTGTTGTTGCTGTTGGTAATGAATATGCTGACACTCGTTTTCTCTCATGCCTTCTTTCCTTAATGCACTTGGGTAATCTTTCTGCGCAATCAGCACAACCTGGCATTTCAGTACAGACTCTATCTAAACAAATAGTTCGTTTGCCCCCTATTTCTTATCAGAAGAAGGTTTCTGCGATTATAAAATCCCTTGATGACAAAATCGAAGTGAACAGGCGGATAAACGATAATTTCTACTATGCTTTCCTCGAAGTCATGCTAATATGGCTTCTGACTTCACTTGAAAACGATAATTTAGAGCA
>JAZUMZ010000249.1:0-13317 GCA_045603885.1 Bacteroidaceae bacterium
TTAATGTCAAATTGTTATCCTATTTAAATTTTCTACAAAAATAACAATTTTAAATTTAAAAATGTAAAAACTGAACACATTTTGCTCATTTTTTGAAGATTTTGGTATTTTTTTTGCTAATTTTGTATTCTGTTTAACTCTAATCAGTGATATGGGCTTAAATTGTGTATTATTATGATTCAGCAAATAGAGATAACACTGAACCCTATGTCAAGAGGTTTTCATTTGGTGACAGGCGAAATTATGCGTCAATTACCGAATTTACCAAAGATAGGAATCATTAACATATTCTGTAAACATACAAGTTGTGGACTCTCCATTAATGAGAACGCTGACCCTGATGTCAGGGTTGATATGGAGACTGTCTTCAATCGTTTGGTACCAGAAGGCCTTCCAGATTATGAACATACGTTGGAGGGATCGGATGATATGCCAGCTCACGCAAAATCCACATTGAGCGGAGTAAGTCTTACCATTCCAATAACTAACGGGCATCTGAATATGGGTACTTGGCAGGGTATATACCTTTGTGAGTATAGAAATTATGGCGGTCCAAGAAAACTGATAATAACAATAATAGGAGACTAATTTATGGCACTTGTTTGTGTGAATTGAAAATTTTGTTGGCACAATGGATAACGAACAAGAGATTTTTCCAATAGTAGATGAAAATGGCAGTGTAATTGGTTCAGCGACACGAGGTGTGTGTCATAGTGGCTCCATGTTGCTTCATCCCGTAGTACATCTTCATGTGTTTAATTCCAAAGGAGAAATATTTCTGCAGAGAAGACCTGATTGGAAAGATATACAACCCGGTAAATGGGATACAGCAGTTGGAGGGCATGTTGACTATGGTGAGACTCCTGAAGATGCGTTGCGTCGTGAGGTACATGAAGAACTTGGTATTACAAACTTTGTTTCAGAGATAGTAGATAAATATGTGTTTGAAAGTAATCGGGAACGTGAGCTGGTGTATGTAAGCAGCACGGTATATGACGATGAGATAAACCCATCTGCTGAGGAACTGGACGGGGGACGTTTCTGGTCGATGCAGGAGATTATTGACGCTATGGGGAAAGATGTGTTGACGCCTAACTTTGAGAGTGAGTTTAAAAGATGTTTCGGAAAGAAATTTGGACTGCCAGAGAAGCACTAAAAAAGAACGATGATTACTCTTGATTGCAGCTTATAAGCCAATCAAAAGTAGTTTATCATTACGAATAATTAATACTGTGTATTAAACATTCGTTAAATACTCTTAAATATAGGTTAATTAGACTTGAATTTGGTTTAATTAGTGTAAAAAGTGTATTGAATTCACAAGATAAATGATTAATTTTGCATTTTAAAACAAATCCTCTTTGGATTCTTTTATTACACTAAATACTTTAAATACTTCAAGAAATGTCAAAGCAAATCGATATTCAGGCTCTTAATGAACGAATTGAAGACCATAGCCGTCACATTACGGATTTGATAGTTGGAATGAACCAACATATTATAGGACAGAAACATCTTATTGAATCTCTCGTTATCAGTTTGTTATCAGATGGACATATTTTGCTGGAAGGAATGCCTGGTTTGGCTAAAACTAAAGCTATTAAAACTTTGTCCGCTTTGATTTCAGGACATTTCAGCCGTATTCAGTTTACTCCGGATCTTCTACCTGCTGATGTTGTGGGGACAATGATCTATAATCAGAAGAATGGTACCTTTGAGGTGAAACAAGGTCCGGTATTTGCCAACTTTGTTCTAGCCGATGAAATTAATCGTGCTCCGGCAAAGGTTCAAAGTGCTTTGCTCGAATCCATGCAGGAGCGTCAGGTTACTTTGGCAACACAAACATATACTCTTCCAGATCCATTCTTGGTAATGGCCACTCAAAACCCTATTGATCAAGAAGGCACCTATCCTCTTCCTGAAGCGCAGATGGACAGATTTATGATGAAGGTTGTTGTTGGCTATCCAACTATAGAGGAGGAAAAAGACATTATCCGTATGAATATATCTGGTGAGCAAGATAATCCAACCGCAATAATGAGTACGGAAAAAATCAAGGAGCTCCGTTCTGTTGTTGGAGATATTTATTTGGATGAGAAGATTGCCCAGTACATAGCCGATATAGTATTTGCGACACGTTATCCACAGAATTACCGCTTACGTGAGCTGAATGGTTTGATATCATTTGGTGGCTCTCCCCGTGCATCTATAAACTTGGCATTGGCCTCCCGTGCCTATGCATTTATAAAACACAGAGGATATGTGATTCCTGAGGATGTCAGAGCAATGGCTCACGATGTTTTGCGCCATCGTATAGGGTTGAGTTATGAGGCGGAAGCCAGCAATGTCACAGTGGAAGAAATTATAAGTAAGATTATCAATAAGGTTGAGGTGCCTTAATCAAATAAACGTGACTCTATATATTATATTCTACTCAAACCAAACAGTTTTTTACTTTGGATACTGAAGAATTGATAAAGCGTGTACGCCGTATAGAGATTAAGGCTCGAGGCTTGTCTAATAATATATTCGCTGGAGAATATCATTCTGCGTTTAAGGGACGTGGAATGGCATTCTCTGAAGTTCGTGAATATCAGTACGGTGATGACATACGTGATATAGACTGGAATGTGACTGCCAGGATAAATCGTCCTCATGTGAAAGTTTATGAAGAGGAGCGCGAGCTTACTGTAATATTAATGGTTGACGTAAGTGGTAGTCTTAATTTTGGGACAAGTCAGCAAACCAAACGACAGATGGCTACAGAGATTGCCGCAACTCTCGCTTTTTCCGCCATCCAGAACAACGACAAAATAGGTGTGATTTTCTTTTCTGACAAAATAGAGAAGTTTATTCCGCCTAAAAAAGGACGAAAACATATTTTATATATTATTCGCGAACTGTTGATGCTTCAAAGCAATAGTAATCGTACGGATATCGGTCATGCCATAGAATTCATGTCAAATGCTATGAGACGTAAATGTACCGCATTTATTCTTAGCGATTTCTTTGATTTGAAGGATTTTAGTCATCAAATACAAATAGCCAACAGAAGACATGATATAATTGCCCTCCAAATTTACGATCAACGTATGCTTGAGCTTCCAAATGTCGGATTGCTTCGCATACGCGATTTAGAGGAGGATACAGAAATGCTGATTGACACATCATCTTCGAAAGTACGCAAGGCTCATAAAGAATGGTGGATAAACCACCAGTCCCAGCTAAAACAAACATTGACCAACTCTAAGGTTGATTGTGCCCATCTTCGCACAGACGAGGATTTTGTTAACGGTTTGACTTCTCTTTTCAAACGTCGTCAGTAGTAATGAATTGTGAGCTTGATCATATATGAATAATTCAGTTGCAATGGGAATAAAAACATTATATATCTTAATTCTTACAATATTTTGGGCAGGCCTGCAAAAAAACACTTTAGCCAATGATATATCGGCTGAAATAAGGAACTCCAAAATTTTGATTGGCGAGCAGACAGAGATTATCGTCAACACAAATGACATTGCTCAACAATCTGTTGAATTCCCATCATTTGACTCTTTACAGACCGTTATTCCAGGAATTGAGGTTCTTTCATTTAGAGATTCTTCTTTTTCCAACGGTGGAAGAGCCAGAATATATACCATAACATCATTCGACTCGGCTGATTATAAAATTCCTCAATTAGAAGTTAAGATAAATGGTAAGATTTATCATACAAATGAATTAAACCTTAAGGTTTCAAGTGTTGAAGTTGATACAGCCAATGTCAGCCAGATATTTGATTTGAAAAGTCCCATGGAACCAGCGTTTTCCATGAGCGAATGGCTGTTACCATTAATTCTGTCTGTTATATGTTTGTTGGTGAGCATCGTTTTAACGTATGTGATTATACGCATAAAGGACAATAAACCCATTATCCGACATATTAAATTAGCTCCATTTATTCCTCCCCACACGGCTGCGATGAATGAAATTGATAAAATCAAAGATGAAAGACAAAACGAGAGGAGTGATACAAAAACTTATTATACACGGCTGACCGATACAGTACGTAAATATTTATACAGAAGATACGGTTTCCCGGCTATGGAGATGACAACAGATGAGATTGTTGTCGAACTTCAGAAAGTTAATACCCCCGAAGCTATAGAAGATCTCCACCATTTGTTCACCACAGCTGATTTGGTGAAATTTGCAAAAGGCAGACCCGAATTAAGCGAGGACGACAAAAACTTGTCAAATGCAATAGATTATATACAGCAGACAAAGAAAGATGAGATTTCTGAGATCAAGCCACAAGAAATTGAGTTTGAGGATGTGCATTCTAAAAAAACGAGGTTGTATCTCTTTGCTGGCATAGCAATAACATTGACTATACTGATTGTTACGGTGATTTATCTTCTCAATCAAATCTTTATGCTAAATTATTAACGAATGGAATTTAAATATCCATACTGCCTTCTTTTGTTGCTTCTGTTAATACCATACATAATCTGGTATGTCTCCAGACAAAGCAGAAGTTTGCCCTCTCTGGCTTTGCCGGATGTGGTGAAATATCGTGTGGTTTCAAGCAGTTGGCGTACAAGGTTGCAACATATACCGACATTTCTTCATATATTGTTTTTTGTGCTTCTTGTCATTATTTTGGCACGTCCACAACAGTCAAACTCATCAGACTCTAAAGATGTTGAAGGCATTGATATTATGTTGACTGTAGATATTTCTACAAGTATGTTGACACAGGACTTCAAACCTAACCGTGTTGAAGCTCTGAAGGCAATAGCAAAGGAATTTATTGGCAAACGACCAAATGACAATATCGGTCTGACACTGTTCGCTGGAGAGGCTTTCACTCAATGTCCACTGACAACAGACCATGATGTGTTGATAAAATTATATGATGATGTGGATGACGAGATGGCCGGATGGGGTGCCATTGAGGACGGTACCGCAATCGGTGATGGAATCATGAACTCCCTTTTACGATTGCGTGATAGTAAGACAAAATCCAAAGTTATTATTCTCTTGACTGACGGTGTTCACAACTGTGGTAATGTAACCCCTTTGACTGCAGCGGAAGTTGCCAAGCAATTTAATGTCCGCATATATACTATTGGCATTGGGCGTAACGGTATGGCCCCTTTTCCTACCGGATACAACTCAACAAGGATGGTTCCGGTGGAAATAGACGAGAAAACAATGACTCGTATCTCTGAAGAGACTGGTGGAAAATATTTCCGGGCAGAAGCAAATAATGATCTATCTGAAATTTATAATGAGATTGACAAATTGGAACGTACGAAACTCTCATCAACACAGCTTCACCGCCACACAGATATATTCGAATCCTTTGCATGGATGGCCTTTGCTACCCTGCTACTGGAGTTATTGATTAATTATATAATACTTAAACGACTGCCATAAAACTACGATAATGTTCAGATTCGCTAATCCATACTGTCTGTACCTGTTGTTAATCATACCAGCTTTGGTGATGGTTTACATTTTGTATGATAAAAATCATCGACGTAGAATTACAGAGTTTGGAGATCCTGATATAATAAACAGTTTGATGCCAGGTTTGTCATATAAGCGTAAACTAATTAAATTCTCTCTTTTGACAGCTTCATTGACAATGGTTATACTCATCTTGGCGCGTCCACAATTTGGAACCAAAAACAACAGTGAGGAAAAGACTGGCATTGAGATAATAATTGCCACAGACGTGTCTAATTCGATGTTGTGTAAAGATGTTTACCCCTCACGATTGGACAAAGCAAAAATGACAATAGGCAAACTTGCTGACCAATTTGACAATGACCGTGTGGGGCTTGTGGCTTTTGCCGGAAATGCGACAACGATTTTACCAATTACCTCTGATTATGTCTCAACAAAGATATTTCTTGACCAACTGTCGCCTGAGACCATAACTTCTCAGGGTACAAACTTAGCCGGTGGGATACGTTGTGCTATTTCCGGATTCTCAACCCGTAAGGACATAGGTAAGGCACTAATACTAATAACTGATGCTGAAGACCACGAAAGCGGAGCCTTGGATGCCGCGTCAGAAGCACATGACCTTGGAATTAACGTGTATGTACTTTCTGTTGGCACAACTACAGGTGGGCCAATTATAATGAACGATGGTCGCCCAAAACTTGATAAAGAAGGCAATGAGGTGGTAACTAAACTCAATCCAGAGATAGGTAAGGAAATAGCCGATGCGGGAAAGGGAGTATATATTAATATAGACAACAGTCTCAATGCGGAGCAAAAATTGAAAAGCGAGATATCTTCATTAAAGAGAGCTACCTATGATACAAACTCATTTTCAGAGAGCAATGAGCAATTCATAATACTTGTTATTATTGCGCTGGCTCTAATCGTATTCGATGCAATGCTTACTGAAAAGAAAAATCCATTCTTCAAACGTTTTCGCTCATTACGATGAATAATGTCATATTAAAATATAGTTTATTATTATTGGGACTGATCTTGTTAACGACTCTTCAAGGGTGCCAACAAGATAATGGGTCGCGTGCCAGTCTTCGTGCAGGCAATAAAGATTATAAACATGGTTCATTCAATGCGGCTGAGAGCAATTACCTTAAATCAACAGAGCAGTCTTTGAACATGGAGGCTCTCTATGGACGTGCTAATTGTAAACAGCGCCTGTCTCTGTCAAGTCCTTCAGACCAGATTGACAAATCTGATTCAGTGGCAACAGAGTCATATTTGTCTGCTTTGGAACATTCGTCTGGAAATAAAATGAAAGATGCCAAGATATACCATAATTTAGGAAATATGAATTATAATTCAGGACTTCGTCACAATAAAATACAAGATTATCAAACAGCATCTGTAAAATTTCGTTCTGCAGTGGATTTCTACAAAAGTTCCCTGCGTTTAACTCCTGAAGATGATGAGACACGATACAATCTGGCCATGGCTATCTATATGATAAAAAAGAACGAGGAAGAGCAACAAAGTCAGCAAAGCAGCCAGGATAACAATTCTGATAATCAGCAAGATCAAAGTAAGGAAAACCAGAAAGATAACGAAAAAGAAAAAGGACAGAATGACAAAAGTGACTCAAAAGATAGGACTAATAAGCAAAACAGTGAAGATGGCAATAATAAGGATACAGAAAACGATACTAACAACAAAGATGATAATAAAGACACAAATAATAAAGACACAAATAATAAAGATAATTCTCAACAGGCCGATAAAGGAAATGACCCTCATGAAAATTCCAAATCGTCTTCAAATCCTGCAAATCAATTACCTTACGACAAAAATGGTAAGATAGACGAAAAGACGGCGAACCAACTTTTAAACGCAGCCCAACAAGATGAGAACAAAGTTCAAAAGAAGTTGGAGAAAACTATGGGCAGCGGAATAAGATACGAAAAAGACTGGTAGCATCAAGATAAACCTTTTTAAAGAAAAGATGTCAAGACTTTACATAATACTAATATTATTTTTATTGCCACATCTTCACCTTTTTGCTGAGAATGTGACAATCACCATTACCGCTCCAAAGTCGGTTGGGCCTGGTGAGACATTTCCTGTCAGCTACGAAATCGGTACCCAAGGAGTGACAGATTTTGAATACCCAGAGGGTAAAGGCTTTCAGATAGTTGACACACGCAGAAGCTCGTCCTCATCAACTACAATCATAAATGGTGCGGTAACTACAAAATCTTCTACGACCATAACGTTGTTTATAAAATCACCAGACAGCGGTAATTTTACTGTCGGGCCGGCAAAAGTTCATATAGGAAATAAAATATACACATCTAAGAGTGTACCGATAACCGTAGTTGCCGGCGGTTCTGCTAATGCTTCTACTTCTCAGGGTAATACAACAACATCGCAGGGGTCATTTCAATCTTCAACCGTTCCCAAAAGAGATGATTCCCTTAATGATATATTTGTAAGGGCTGTGTTGTCCAAAACAAAGGTATATGAGCAAGAGGCGGTTCTGCTCTCATATCGTATATATGCGAGCACAAATTTGTATGTGACAGGTTTTCAGGGTAAATTGCCAGTGCTGAATGGTTTCCTTATTCAAGAGGTAGAGCCAGATAGGACCCAATCTTCAGAAACTATTAATGGCAGAAGATACAATACAGCTGTTTGGAAACAATATGTGCTCTATCCGCAATCATCAGGAACAAATGAGATACCATCAATAGACTGTGAGGCAACGATAAGTATAGAACGTGGTTTCATAGATCCGTTCGGGATGATTCCACGTACAGAGACGAGATCTAAAAAGATGAAGTCTCATCCGGCAAAACTTGATGTTATGCCGCTTCCCTCCCCTGCTCCTTCATCTTTTTCCGGTGGTGTCGGTGATTTCTCCGTCGATTCAAAATTAAACAAACATTCATTCAAAACCGGTGATGTGTTGTCTGTGAAAGTGACTGTAAACGGTACTGGAAACTTGAGGCTTATGAATTCTCCGACAGCCGTTTTTCCAGATAATTTTGAGACATACGACACAAAAACCAGTGACAACTATGATATTACATCTATGGGGCACTCCGGCAGCAAAACATTTGAGTTTTTAGCTGTGCCAAAGAAAGAGGGGCACTATAATATCTCAGGTGTTGAGTTTACATACTTTGATCCACAATCCGGCAAATATATAACCAAGCAGACAAATGCATTCTCAATAGATGTTGAAAAAGGTGATGATGCATTACTGCAAACTGATGTGGAGGAGCTGAACCATGATATACATCATATTAAAACAGGTGATGTGGAATTGAACGACAGCATAAACCAAGTGTTGTTTTCTTGGAGGTGGCTGATTGCTTATTTAGTAGTAATAATTGCTTTTATCCCTTTGTTTTATTATACCAGAAAATATAGTCGTCAAAGTTTAGAAAATCCATTCTTAAAACGTAAACGGGCCGGAAAAGCTGCAATTCGTCACTTGTCTGTTTCAAAATCATTAATACAGGAAGGAAACTCTATTGATATTTATAATAATCTCCTTAATGCTCTGAGCTCATTTATTATAGACAAATTAAATATTGATAAAGAGCAATACACAAAAGATAATATCCGGAATATACTTATAGCCCGTGGTGTTGATTCTGATTTAATAAACGAATATCAGTTGCTTGTGAACGATTGTGAGTTTGCGCGATATACATCATCTTCCACGGTAAAATCAGCAGAGGAATGTTATTCACGCACAATAGAAATTATTAATAAATTAGACTCAATTTTAAAATAACCCAATGCGCAATTCAAGATATATAATTACAATAGTTTTTTCTCTGACATTCATATTCTCACAGAGTATTAGATCAGCAGAAAACACTCCTGATAGTATTATGTCTATTGCATATCCTGTGTCAATGCAGACTGGTGATTCTCTATATATCTCCGGAAAGTTTGATGAGGCGGCAAAAGTATATGAGTCTGTAATTGCAAATAAAGGCGTGGCTTCGGAGATATACTATAATCTCGGTAATTGTTATTATAAGACAGGTGATATGGCTCATGCCATCTTATACTATGAGCGCGCATTAAAGCTTGACCCCAGCGACATTGATACAAGAGAGAATTTATCCCTTGCCCAATCGAAGATTCAAGACAAGAGCAATGGCCAGACATTATTTTTTGTTGTTGCTTGGTGGAACTCGTTTGCTTGTTGGTTAAGTATTAACACATTTAAGATATTAGGACTCATCAGTTTTACGTTGTTACTGACTTCATTGTTGATTAGAAATGTTAAACAGAATAAGGTAGTGCGGAAATATTTGAAATATGTTTCCTGTTTGGCATTATTTTTATTTGTTTTAACTACCCTCGCAGCCTTGCAACAACATCACAATAGTACAGTTGATAACAAAGCCATAGTCATTTCAGAATCGGCATCTGTAAAGAGCTCTCCCAGCGAGACAAGTACAGACCTCTTTACTCTTCACTCTGGAAGTCGTCTTGTAATAACAGACTCGAGCATGAAAGAATGGTGTGAGGTTTATTTTGAAGATGGTAAGACAGGCTGGATTAACAAACATGACATAGAGCAGATTTAACATGACACAACCACTCAGTATATTAGATTTTGACCGTTCGATAACATTGGCTCTTAACGGGAGTCATTCTCTTTTTTGGGACAATCTCATGATGGTTCTGACGAATACTTTTGCTTGGTCGATATTGATCATAATGCTCCTATACGTTATTTTCCGCAACAACTCCCCTAAAGACGCATTGATGATTATCCTAACCATTGGTCTTATGATATTTGTAATGGACCGTATATGCTCTGGAATTGTGAAGCCCACAGTAGCCCGTTGGCGTCCGGCAAGCGACCCGTTATTGATGAGAGTCATTGATACGGTGAGAGACTATCGTAGTCACAAATATGGTTTTTTCTCTGGACATGCCTCAAACACCATGTGTGTCGCCATGTTTCTTTCATTATTATTCAGATATCGTAAGCTTAGCGTTATCTTGTTCTTATGGGCTTTTATTGCGACATACACAAGGATATACCTTGGTGTTCACTATGTCGGAGATATTACGGTTGGTTTTATTGTGGGCGGTTTTATAGGTTTCCTCTTTTATCATTTGTATTATCGCCTGTCTAAAAGGGAAATGTTTTCCCATAGAAATTCCGATCAATTTACCCGTAGCGGTTATATTAAGTCCGATCTTGACCGTTTTATATGTGTAATCTTTTTTAATTACCTGTTAATGATAATAATCTCATTGTTCTGGGGAATTTCATAATAATTCTGACAAATTGTCCATAGTGACATAAAGGCATAATAATTGCATTATTATCTACAGCTATAAACAATAAAAGTTTAAGAGGAATGGATATTAATTATTCTGATAAATTCAATCAAATACTAAAATACAGCAAAGAGGAGGCGATTCGTCTCCAGAATGACTATATAGGACCAGAGCATATTATGTTGGGTATTCTACGTGATGGTGAGAATGCTGCTTCCAAAGTTTTGTCTTCTATTTACGCTCTCGATCTTAAAGAGCTTAAGTCCAGTATAGAGCATGAGGTTAAAGACAATCATGTCTCAACTTCTCAGTTATCCGACGGGGTAACGTTAGACAACAAATCACGAAGCCTTCTCCATCTGTGTGTTTTGGAATCTCGCTTGATGCGCTCTAAACAAGCCGATGCTGAACACTTACTATTAGCCATTATGAAACAAAAGAACAACATACCGGCACACATATTGAATTCTAAGAATATCAGTTACAGCCAATTATACAAAGACCTGAAGAAGTCAAACGAAGATGTTAAAAATGAGGTCGGTTTTGATGATGAGGAAGAGGATTTGCCCCCGACAAATTACAACAAGGGTGACAAATCTCAGAAAACAGCTCGTGTCAACAAATCCGATAAGGGTGGTAATTCTGACACACCAGCACTGGACTCGTTTAGTTTTGACTTGACACGTGCCGCATCCGAAGGTAAACTGGATCCATTAGTCGGTAGAGATAAGGAAATTGAGCGCCTCGCTCAAATTCTTAACCGCAGGAAGAAAAACAACCCTGTGCTTATAGGCGAGCCCGGTGTGGGAAAGAGTGCCATAGTAGAGGGACTTGCTCAACGTATAGTCGAGCGGAAAGTCTCCCGTTCGCTTCTTGGTAAACGTGTCGTTTCCCTTGATGTGTCGAGTATTGTTGCCGGAACGAAGTTTCGCGGTCAGTTTGAGGAGCGGATGAAGGCCATTATAAATGAGTTGAAGTCAAATTCCAATATAATCGTCTTTATTGATGAGATTCACATGCTGGTAGGTGCTGGTAACTCTGCTGGAGAGATGGATGCCGCAAATATGATGAAGCCGGCATTGGCTCGAGGTGAGTTACAGTGTATCGGTGCCACTACATTGGATGAATACAGGAAATCCATTGAAAAGGACGGCGCTTTGGAACGTCGTTTCCAGAAAATCATTGTTGATCCTACAACTATAGAGGAGACTCGTCAAATATTATATAACATAAAAGACCGTTATGAGGAACATCATAATGTCACTTATACCGATGCTGCTATAGACGCATGTGTGAGATTGACCGAAAGGTATATCAGCGACCGTGCTTTCCCCGATAAAGCCATCGATGCTTTGGACGAGGCTGGAAGCCGTGTGCATATTCACAATATTTCCGTCTCACCTGAAATAGAAGAACAGGAGGTTGCAATTTCCAATGCCTTGATGCAGAAAGACTTTGCTGTTAAGAACCAGAATTATGAGTTGGCTGCAAGCTATCGTGACCGTGTCAACCAATTAGAGGCTGAGTTGGAGGCCAAACGTGCTGAGTGGGAGGCTAATCAGACAGATTCCCGCGCTGAGGTTGACGAAGAGCAGGTGGCCCAGGCAGTCGCTATGATGTCGGGTGTACCTGTCAACAAGATGGCTACAGATGAGATCGTCAGAATCAAAGGTATGAGGCAGGAGCTAAAGAATAAGGTTATTGCCCAAGACAGTGCGATTGACACATTGGTCTCTGCGATACAGCGTAACCGCATCGGGTTGAACGACCCCAACCGTCCAATCGGTACATTTATGTTCATCGGCCCTACAGGTGTGGGAAAGACTTTCCTTGCCAAAGAGCTTGCTGACTTTATGTTCGGCTCGTCCGACGCTCTTATCAGAATTGATATGTCGGAATATATGGAGAAGTTCAACGCAAGTCGTCTTGTAGGCTCGCCTCCAGGATATGTGGGTTATGACGAGGGCGGACAACTGACAGAGCAAGTCAGGCGGAAGCCCTACTCTATCGTTTTGTTTGATGAGATAGAGAAGGCCCATCCCGACATTTTCAACATATTGCTCCAGATTATGGATGACGGTCGTCTGACCGATAGCAATGGCCGCATAGTGGATTTTCGCAACACGATAATAATAATGACATCTAACGTCGGAACCCGTCAGCTGAAAGATTTCGGAAAAGGTATCGGATTCTCCAGCATAGAGGGAGTGGATGAGAAGGAAAACTCCCGCCGTATTGTTCGTAAGGCATTGGAACGTCAGTTTTCTCCCGAGTTTCTCAACCGTATTGACGATATTATATCATTCGATCAGCTCGACAAACCGTCAATACTGAGGATAATCGATTTGGAGCTCCGGAAATTATATTCCCGTGTTGACGCTTTGGGTTATAAACTGGAGTTGACAGACGAAGCCAAGGATTTCCTTGCAGAGAAAGGCTACGACAAGCAATATGGCGCGCGACCTCTCCGCAGATCCATCCAGACTTATCTTGAGACAGAAATCTCAGATGCTATAGTTGAGGAGAGAGTACATCCTGGTGCTAAAATAA
>JAZUMZ010000250.1:0-12276 GCA_045603885.1 Bacteroidaceae bacterium
GTTGTCTTCCTAAGACCGCTTGGCCTCCGACTTAGTAGTCGGCCACGTTCATACCGCCTGTGTAGGCAATCTCACCGTCGATGACCACTATCTTGCGGTGGTCGCGGGGATAAATGTGGTTGACCCATGGGAACCGTATCGGGTCGAATTTCTCAAGACGGATGCCTAAGTTGCAGATGGAGTCGTGCTTTGCGCGAGAGAAGGGCTGGTTGTTGGAGCTGTTGCCGAAAGCGTCGTACATCACACGTATCTCAACGCCCTCCTTGGCTTTCTCGTGGAGCAGGTGGATAAGAATCCGGTTGATGGAGTCGTTGCGGAAGTTGAAGTACTCCATGTGGATGAAACTGCGGGCGGAGCGCACGTATTTGAACAAGTCCTCAAATTTGTCGTGACCGCTTTTGAGCAGATACATCTTGTTGCCGTCTGTGATGTTAATACCTATCGCGCGGAGTGACTCCTGCTCGGCCGCACTTGAGCTGACGGTTGTCTGATCAGGCTCGCTCTGTGCAAACGTGCGAGATGTGACAGCCGACAAGACCGCCAATGTGAGAAGAAGTGCCTTTATGTGTATTCTTAGCTTCATATAATTACATCTTTAGCCTTTCTGTCAGTTTGTCCATCCAGTCAATGTTTTTCTCTACGAGGAGCCCGTGGATGCCAAGCCGCTCCGCAGCCTCAATGTTTTTTGAGCTGTCGTCGAGAAACAATGTCTCTTCAGCGCTAATTCCACTCTCCCGAAGCATAGACAAGAAAATTGTAGCCGACGGCTTATAGTCTTTCATCACACAGCTGTAGAAGGTGCGGTGGAAATAATAGGACAGGGAATGCCCGTCTCCGCTGAAGGCGTCGCTCTCTGCCCACCCCACAATAAACGGATTTGTGTTGCTCAAAAGAATCACATTGTAGTTTTTCTTGAGTATGAGCAGGTTGTTGAGCCGGTGAAGGTCGATATCCTCCACATAGCCACGCCAAGCCCACAAAGCTTGCTCGTAGGTCACACCGCCTGGGGGAAGGATGTCCTGGCCTGTGTCGCCAGCCTGTGAGAGTATGAGCTCAGAGAGTTTGCCGAGAAACTCATCTGTGCCTATGGTGCCGTTTTCCAACTCGAGAAATATTCCGGTCTGGCCATAAAGCCCCATACGCTCCCGGACGTCTTTAACCCCCAGTTGCTCAAAACGATTCCACGCCCGTTCCGGAGTCAGGGGAATTACAACCCCTCCGAGATCAAACACTATGTTTCTTATCATCGTAGTTACTGATTGTTTTGACTTGTAAAAAAGACTGCTCACCATTCTATGCTCCCGATGCCATGGCTCTCAAGAAAGGCATTGGCTCTTGAGAAGTGGTGGTTGCCGAAGAAACCGCGGTGGGCTGACAGGGGAGACGGATGGACAGACTGGAGCACAAGATGCCTGCCCTTGTCTATCAACCGGGATTTGCCTATCGCATAGCTTCCCCACAAGATAAACACCACATGGTCTTTCTCGTCGCTTACCACCTTGATTACCGCATCGGTGAACTCTTCCCAGCCCCTGCGTTGGTGGGAGCCTGCCTGATGGGCCCGTACTGTCAATGTGGCGTTAAGCAGAAGCACACCCTGACGGCTCCAGCGGCTCAGGTCGCCCGACAATGGAATGTCACGCCCGGTGTCATCGTGGATCTCCTTGTAGATGTTAACCAGTGAAGGCGGAATGCGCACGCCATCGGGAACGGAAAAAGCAAGACCTTGTGCCTGTCCCGGCTCATGGTAGGGATCCTGCCCGATTATCACGACCTTGACCTGGTCAAACGGACAGAGGTCAAAGGCGTTGAATATCAGTCTGCCTGGAGGATAGACCGTGCCGTTGTGGTATTCTGTCCTGACGAAATCCGTGAGGCTCTCAAAGTAGGGCTTGTCGAATTCCGGCTGAAGACGTGCTCTCCAAGTCTCATCAATTCTAACTTTCATGGGCTGAATGGTATTTGATGAGCCCCTCCAATGGAGTGCGCGCCACGTCGCCTATGTGGAAACCAAGCGCCGAGGCGGCCTCGCTCAGCTCAGAACGGTAGAACCAGGCTATGGAGCCGATGAAATGAACCGGCAGCTCGGGACAGTTGTACAGATTCACGTTGCGGATAAAAAACTCTGTGAAGCAGTCGGTGAGGAAAGCATGAATCTCGGGATTGGAGCGGTGGCGTGCACAGAACGGTGAAAGTGAGGCGAGAAAGCGGTTGGGCATCGGCTCACGATATACTTTCTGTATTATGGCTTGAGGAGTGAGACGTGTCTCTTCCTCAAACAGACGACAGATCTCCTCTGAGAACTGACGTTTCAGGCAGTTGCCCACAAGCCGCTTGCCTATGTATGCGCCGCTGCCTTCGTCGCCTAAGATAAAACCGAGTGGCGACACGTTGTCTATAATGGACTCGCCGTCCCAGTAGCAGGAGTTGGAGCCAGTGCCTAATATACACACAATCCCGGGGCGGGAGCCGCATAACCCCAGGGCAGCCCCGACCATATCGCTTTTTACAATAATATGAGACGGGGAGGGTAGTACCCTGCGAAGAGCGGTGGCTACAACCGGAGATTTCTCTGCGGTACAACCGGCACCATAGAAATATATGTGCTTAAGCTCACTGGTGATATCAACACCCATGTGACTTCCGTAATCACGGAGTGATGGCAGGAGTTCGCCAGCCAACACGGCTGAAATACCGGCCTCGTCAAATTGGAAGGGATTGATTCCCTGGCTTTCAAAGAGTTTTATGTTGCTGTCGTGGATAAGGCACCATGCCGTCTTGGTAGATCCGCTGTCTGCTATTAGTGTCAATGCTTTTAATTTAATGGGTACAAGTGGTAATAATCACATCTTCAAACCTTAAGCACATGGGCTTACTCCTCTGAGAACTGCTTGATTCTCTGCTCCTCAGACAGTTTGCATATGAGCAGCGTGTTGTCTTTCTCTGCCACGATGCAACCGTCAAGACCCTGTATGACCACTTTGCGTTCGCCGGTAGTGTGGATAATACAGTTGGATGTCTCATGCAGGCTTATGTTGTCACCGACAACGGCATTGCCATTTTTGTCCTTGTCGAGCAGCTGAATCAACGATCCCCAGGTGCCCACATCGCTCCAACCGAAATCAGCGGGATAGACGAAAATCTCATCGGCGTTCTCCAATATCGCGTAATCTACCGAGATGTTGGGAGCACCCGGAAAATCACGGTCTATCATCTCTTGCTCGCGGTCTGTGCCATAGTAGGGAAGCAGTTCCTCGAATATGTTGTTAATCTCCGGCGCATAAATACGGAATGCGTTCACGATGGTGCTCACGCTCCAGACAAAAATGCCTGAGTTCCAGAAGAAGTCGTCGTTGCGGATGTATTCCTTGGCTGTGGCAAGGTCGGGCTTCTCCTTGAAACTGTCAACGCGGAACACATTCTTGTTCATCAACGACGACGCGGAGAGGTCAGCCTGTATGTATCCATAGCCGGTCTCAGGACGGGTGGGCTTCATGCCCAGCGTCACAATCGCGTCGGACTGTGACGTGAATTTCAAGGCCTGAGTTATCACCTCGCGGAAACGTGTCTCGTTAGCGACGAAATGGTCGCTCGGAGTGACAACCAGATTGGCTTGCTTGTCGGCGGATTTTATTCTCCATGCCACGTATGCGATACATGGGGCGGTGTTTCTGCGGCAAGGCTCCATGAGGATATGTGACACCTCTAATTCCGGAAGTTGTTCCTTGACTATGTCGGCATATTTCACGCTCGTCACAACCCACACGTTCTCAGGAGGCACAATGCCTTTGAAACGGTCGAAGGTCAGCTGAAGGAAGGAACGGCCGCAGCCCAATACGTCAATAAACTGTTTTGGCACATCAACTGTGCTCATAGGCCAAAAACGGCTGCCTATGCCACCGGCCATAATTACTAAGTGATTGTGATTTTTTGCCATAGTCGTAGGGGTTTTTGTGACAACTGTGAATAAAATGCAAAGTTAATGATTTTTTACGAGATTATTGTTTTTTACAGGAAATAATTGCCAGTTTGTAAAAATAATATTAAATTTGCAGCAGTTATAAATTACAAACCAATATCTGTCATAAGTATGAAAAGAAAAACAATTTATGCCGCAATTGCATTGGTGTCGGTGGCAGTAACGATGATGTCGTTTGTCAAGGTGGAATCCAAAAAGCCTAAGCTGGCTGGAACCAAATGGGAGTTTAAGAGGGAGATGTTCTTGACGGATGTTGGAACACAGACCTTTACTCAGACATTAGAGTTTTTATCGAAAAAGGAGGTGAAGATGACTGTCACATGGTTCACACCTGCCCATCCCGAGATGCGCATGCGGTCTGACGGCACGGTTGGAAGGGTTCCGGCAAGCACAAACTCTTCGGAGACAAAAGGAACGTATAAGGTGAAAGGCAAGAAAATCACGGTCACATGGGACGACGGCACGAAAGATGAGTTCCAATATGAAGGAACGACGATTCTCGGACCGGATGCCCCCTTCAGCAAGGTGGAGTAACAACGTCAAAAGTTACTATGAATATACAATAGGGAGGTTCCGTCATGCATGGCGGAACCTCTCTATTATTCTTTGAGTAGAGTCCTGTTACATTTCTACTGGTGGAGGACCGCCCGGTCCGCCTCCGAATCCGCCGCCCGGACTGTCGCCAAAATCCCTACGCATATAGCCTCCGTCATTGTTGCGTCGGCCACCGTCACGCCTGTTCATGTTACGTCCGCCAAACATGTTGAACCTGTAGATGAAATGCGCCATAACATAGGAATAAATCGCATTTGTCTCTGAGTCGCGGCGCATTGTCGCGCTTATGGTCCGGCTTATATTGCTACGCTGGCTGAGTATGTCGTAGGCTTGCAGTGAAATGGTGGCGGCCTTTCCCTTAAGGAACCGGTATGATATCTGCGCGTTCCATATCAGCTCATTTGTGTTCATCTCTGAGCTGCTGTAACCGCGACGGCTGTTCATACTCATATTGGTGGAGAAACCGAGTCCGTTGCTCAGGTTGAGGTTGTAGGATGCACCGTATGAGAAGTCATAGGTGCTGCGGTTGTTGGTCGGGACCAGCTCGCTTTTTTGATTGTTGTAAGTCAGGTTCCCGGTAAGTCCCACGTCCCAATAGTCTGTGCGGTAGTTCAAACGGATACGCTCGGATACAGACAGGTTCCTCACGTTGTTCTTGAGCGATTCGTTGTTTTGGTAGATGTAGCCTGCGTTGTTGCTGTAGCTTGATGATGTATTCGTGTTAAATGTGAGGTTATCGACAAAAATGGGACGGTTCCAGCCGAAATTACCGTTTATGCTCCAGTTGCCGTTTACGTTCGTGGGCTGTGTGATGCGTCCGCCGGTCTCCTCGTTGTAGCGGGTGCGGCTCTCAATGGCGTTGAGAGTGTTGTTAAACGTCAATCGTGCCGTAAAACTTTGCATCGTGGTGGACAGGTAGTTGTTCCAGTCAATCGATATGTTGTTTTGGAACGAGGGTGAAAGGCCTGGATTACCCAGTCGTATGTTCAGAGGGTCGGAGTTGTCGGTCATATTGAACAGGTCGGTCATCGACGGTTGCTGGGTCTGCCCGCGATAGCGTATTCGCAGTGTGTGCTGCTTGTTGAAGCGGTAGCGGAAGTTGAGGGTGGGGGATACCCTGATGTAGTTCCTCGACGCAATGGTGTCCAGCCCTTGGTAGCTGTATTCCATCTTCTGACGTTGGGGCTGAATGTTCACACCTACGTTCATGTTTATGGATGGGGTCACTAAGCGCAGCTGCACGTCAATGTTGTGGATGTAGTTTGTGTTGTCGGTGTACCTGCTAAGATCATCGTCAAGATATTGGTAATAATCCCATGGGAGATACCCGGCTCCTGTGTTGCGTATGTCGGTGATCAACGCGTCTATGTCGCCCATGTCGTAGGCTTTTCCGTCGCTGTGGCGGTTCTGGTAGTTGAATCGGTAGGATGTCTGCAGGAACAGCTTGCGTGCGATAATCGGCTCGCTGTAATTGAACCCGACGGTGAAATTTTTCGATGAGTTGGGAGTTGTGCGGTAGCGGTAAGTGAGGGCGAGCGAGTCGTCAAATTGGAAATAGGTCACGTCGCTCAGTGAGAAACTCTTGGAGTTGCTGTGGCTGGCAGAGCCTCCAAGCCTTATGGAGAGATTGCGTCCCACGTTGTTGAGACGGCGGTTGAGTATCAGGTTGCCGTTGAGTGAGTAGTTGTTGCTTGTGCTCTTGTTGCCGGTGATATTCTGGTTGACTTTTATGTCGTGGCTGATACGGTCCATCTCCTCGAGCGGTTTTGTGACACCTGGTTGCGCGTAGGGGTCGTCGTTGAAGGTGGCGCTGTTGCCGTTTCCTCGTGAGTCGGAGTCGCCGAACGAGAAACTGGGCCTGAATAACATGGTGGTCATAGAGTCGGGCTTCCATTCAATCTTGAAATCCCCGTTCATTGCGTCACTATTGCTCAGGTTGCGGTTGTAGGAGTTGGAATAGGATGCGCTGGTGGTTACAAAGTTCTGGCTTGCTGATTTGGTTATCGATGTGGTGCGTCTGCCTTGGTAGCGCACGTTTCCTCCGATCTCAAACTTGCCGCGCTCGAGAGCGATGTTCGCACCTCCCATGCCGCTCTTCGTGACACCTCCGCCTCCACCGCCGCGGCGACCGCCACCGCCGGGAAAACCTTGGTCGTTCACGTTGTTGAACGAGCCGATTACGGAGTATTGGGTCTTCTCGTTGAAACGGCTGACCATGGCTTTCTCGGAGAAACGCTCCTCGCTTCCGCCTGCAAGGTCAACATTGCCGAACCAGCCGTTCATCATACCCTTCTTTATCGAAAGGTCAATCACGGTCTCCTCCTCACCGTCGTCAATACCGGTCATGCGTGCCATGTCAGACTGTTTGTCGTATGTCTTCACCTTCTCAACTATATTGGTTGGAAGGTTTTTCATGGCCATAGACTTGTCGTTGGAGAAGAACTCTTTGCCTTCGACAAGAATCTTGCTCACGGTCTTGCCGTTTACCTTGATTGTGCCGTCGTCACTCACTTCCACTCCCGGCAGCTGGCGGATCAGCTCCTCAAGCACGCTGCCCTCAGGGGTCTTAAAAGCGTCTGCATTGAAGATGAGGGTGTCTTCCTTCACTTCAACCTGCCTCAACGTTCCTTTGACCACAGCTTCCTGGAGAATTACGGAGTTTGGAGTGAGAAGGATCGTGCCTCCCTTGACTTCTGACTGGTCGCCCTTCACTTCCAACGTCCTGAAGAAGTTGTGATAGCCTATGTATGACACTTTCATCACATATGTGCCCGCAGGAACGTTTTTCACGTTGTAATAGCCGTTTAGGTTTGTGGCTCCGCCGGCCACCATCTTTGTGGAGTCGCTTTGCAGAAGCTGGACTGTGGCATAGGAGAGCGCCTCAGCGCTTTCTGAGTCGAGCACGCGGCCTGTAACCGTGGTTTTTTTCTGGGCTTGGACACCGGTGGATATTGCAATTGTAGCAATAAGGAGGAGAATTCGTCGCATAATTATTGTTTTCTCATAAAAAAAGGATGTTATATGTTATGACACGTTCTGCCCGAAAAGGTTTAATCGTTTGCTCTCTCCACTATGAAATAGACTCCCGAAAACCAATAAAAGCAAAGGAAAAGCTTGCGCTCTTCCTTTGCTTTTAATATCAAATGTTGTTTGTCGGTTTTAGAAGTTGTACTCAAGAGTGATCTCTCTGTAGCGAACCTTGCTGTTTTTTGAGAGGTCGTTGAAATCGCGTCCCCAGCCGAAACCAAGTGTGCACTTGCGGTTGTAGTTTATCTTAAAGCCAAACTCCCAACCAGCCTGGAAACGGTTCCATGTGCTTACCATATCGTCATCATCAAAACAGTCTAATGAAGAGCGCTTTTTGTAAGCTATCTCCTGTCCTTCAATACCTACTTCCTCAATGCGCTGAGTAGCGAGGATGTTGAAACGGAAATTAGCTCCTAAATATGGGATGAGAGCCAGCTTTGAGGAAGGGATATCCCAACGGTACATCAGCTTAACTGGCACCTGGGCAGACAAACCTTTGTATTTGATGGTCTTATAGAGTGTCTGTGTCTCATTCTGAGCTGTGGTTTTCGTCTCTTTGTCGTATGAATACTGAACGCCAAGACCGCCCTCAAGATAAAGAGGCAGGGATTTCGACACTCCGAAAGCACGGCTATATCCAAGAGATATGCTGTTGAAATGGTTGTTGTTGAACTCTGAATATTCAGATTTTACCTTTGACGGATTCCAGTGGAACCATACTGACTGCCATCCGTTTGAATTCAATCCGACTTTCTGTGCGCTCATGCTGCCGGCTGATGCCAACAGAACAGTTAAAATGAGTAATTTAAATTTTTTCATATCAATATTGTGCTCTTTGTTGATTTTTATTGTTGTTACTTTCAATTTGCAAAGTTACACATTTATTCTATATTTACAAAACTCAGAAAACTTTTTTTGAAGAAAAAGTTTTAACAAAGGAGACAAGACAATGGATTTAAGTAAAAAGCTCATCAAGATAAGTGTAGAATGCCTGATCTTCGCCAACAACGACTTTGAGAATTTTGCCTTCCTTGTCGAGTACGATTTTTGTTGGGAATCCTTGTATTCCATACGCCTCTGCCACCTTTCCGTCGCTGTCCTGGACGTTTGTCCATATCATGCCGTGTTCTTTCACAGCGTCTATCCAGTCGTCCACTCCGTCGCCACAGTCCACACTGAGTATCTCCATCTGAGACTTGTATTTCTCATAGTAGGCCTTCATGTCGGGAATACCTTTTATGCACCATCCGCACCACGTGCCCCAGAAGTCGATGACAACAACTTTCCCACGTAGGCTCTCAAGGCTCACGGCTTTGCCGTCTGTGTCGTTGAGCGTGAAAGAGGGTGCCGGCTCGCCTGTCTTCAACAGGGCGGGATCATATCCAAGTTCATCCGCAGTTGGCTCAGCCGTGGCCACTGCTTGGTTTGCGCTGTCGGGAGTGATTTCCCCGCTGTCTCCTTTGCCGCCTTTGTTCTCACCATTGCATGCGGCAAGAATAAAGTCCGCTGCCAAGGCTAAAATCATTATTGATTTTTTCATTGTTGTATGGTTTTTTTTGTTTTCTTTTCAATAAACTCTTGTCAGTTTTTTTTTCTGACCCTTTTGAAGAAATCTTTCATCAGCTGAGAGCATTCGCCCTCTCTTATGCCAAACGTGCATTCGCACCGGGGATGAAAAGCCCGTGGCGCATATGTCTGAAATCCGCGTTTGGGGTCGCCGCTTCCATATACCACACGGCGTATTTGTGACCAACCAATGGCACCGGCGCACATCACGCATGGCTCCACGGTTACATAAAGAGTGCACTGGTCAAGATATTTGCCGCCTAAGACACCTGTCGCGGCGGTGATAGCCATCATCTCTGCATGGGCGGTCACGTCGTGGAGAGTCTCTGTGAGGTTGTGCCCTCTGCCGATAATGCGGCCTTCGGCCACAACCACAGCTCCGATCGGTATCTCACCGGCATCCAAGGCTTTGCGGGCCTCTATAAGCGCCTCGCCCATATATTTGGCGTCTTCAACCATGATGAATTGAAATGTCAATCTATTTCGCTGAATTCAACATACTCGCCTTCGCCACGCTGAAAGACATGTGGCTTCTTGACGTAACCTTTTGACTGAGAGGACTCTGTGGAATTCTGACGTTCTTGCCCGGCTGTGCCGTAGGCGTTGTTGCTGTTGTTATGGGCCGTGTCGTTGCCGGGTTGCCGGCCTGCGCCCCAAAAATTGCCTCCACCTCCGTTGCGCATCCGCTGAAATGACAGCCAGGCGTAGAATATGGGGAATAGCAGAAGTGTGAGTAATGATAAAAGACAGCCCATCTTATGACTTGTATAGGTCGTGATACATCTTTATGATGGAAAGCACGATGTAGAAGCCGATTACACAAACCAGGGCGCGTGACATGTTGCGGATGATATGACCTGTGCCCATACCGCTGAGTGCACCGACTATCAAGGCTGCCACAGCAACCAAAAGGAAAACCATCTTCCATTTGTTCTCTCCATTCTCCGCTCCCTCATGTGTGAATTTCATCTTGAACATCGGAATTTTGCTCACCATCAAAAGCCCCGATACAAACACAAACGCAAACAGGAATGTGGCGTTGAAGAGAGGAGATGTGAGATAATGGCTGCAACTTGAGATTAATGCTGCCCAGAATATCGCGCAGGCCGGGGTGGGCAGGCCGATGAAGCCGTCGTGCTGGCGCTCGTCGATATTGAACTTTGCAAGGCGCATGGCAGCGAAGGCGGTGAGCAGAAAAGCTGTGAATGGCATAATCTTATGCCATATGCCGTCGGACATAGCCTCGGGATAATACACTTTGGAAAACAGTGAGAATATCATCGATGCGGGAGCAAGACCGAATGTGACTACGTCGGCCAGGGAGTCGAGCTGGACGCCAAGCGGACCAGATACTTTAAGCAAACGGGCCACAAAACCGTCGAAGAAGTCAAAGACGGCTCCAAGCAGAATCATGTAAAAAGCAAACTGCACACCAGGGAGCGGGTTGTCGCCTCGCACAGGAATCACAGCGGCCATGAACCCAGCCCATGTGGCGATGCATCCGCAAATCAGGTTTCCACAAGTAAGTAAATTCGGAATATGTTTCTTCATATCAATTCTCTACAAAAAAATATTATGAATTGCTATCAAAAGCCTGTGTCTAAGATTAAGATAATGTGGCGATTATGGTCTCGTCGCCAACGGCCTTTTGGCCGAGTTTCACCTTAACCTCGGCATCCAAGGGGAGATAAACGTCAACACGGGAGCCAAGCTTGATGAATCCCATGTGGTCGTCAATGAAACACTCCTGTCCCTCTTCTGAGTATGTCACGATGCGTCGGGCCATAGCACCTGCTATCTGACGAGCCATCACCTCAGTGCCTCCGGGAGTGCGTATCACGACTGTGGATCTCTCGTTCTCGGTACTTGCCTTGGGAAGGTAAGCCTTCATGAAGTTGCCGTTCTGATGATCCACCTTGACAATGGTGCCCTCACAGGGAATCCAGTTTGCGTGAACGTTCACCAGACTCATGAATATTGACACCATCTTGCGGCGGTCGTGGAAATATTCATCCTCGTCAACTTCCTCAATCACTACGACTTTGCCATCGGCAGGAGCCACTACGGTCTTGCTTGTGGGTCCCTGAAACATTCGTACCGGGCATCGGAAGAAATTGAGCAATATGCAATAAATCCCGCCAAAAAGGATTATAATCAGGTATGCTATCCATTTCAACTCAATAAACCACAGGGAGGTGAATGTAATGGCTGCCAAAATAAGACCGCCAAGAAGCAACGTCTCGTTGCCTTCATGATGTATGCGTATCTTGTTGCGACGCTTATTGTGAATTAATGGCTTTTCTTTAGACATGATACTCTCTTTTTACGTTGGAACAACGCTTGGGTGTCAAAGTGTAAATGTCAACTTTCTTACCCCAAAATCACGCAAAGTTACGAAAAATTGCAGATAATTCCAAATTAATAGGTATAAATCTTAATGAAAGACTAAAACCATCGAAGAAACTGAGCCCTGAACCATGAATCTTGAACACTGAATCTTTCCTCCTGATTGTTGGTTCTATTCGTTCTTCCCGAATAGCCAATCTTCTTCATTTCCCTGCGATGTCAACGCAGCCATCATTCTCTCTTGAACCCCTTGCCCCCTTTGAACCTCTTGCACTCCTTGAACCCTGAACCTTAAAACCATTATAATATAATGTGTCTAATCCAAAAAAAATACCGCCAAACGAAAAAAAACAATTTTTTTAAAAATAAATGTGAATTTTTTTGCTTAAAAATTTGTCGGTTCAGAAAAATGTCGTAACTTTGCACTCGCAAACGAAAATAACACATTCGTTAGCATCATTTTGGTGCGTTAGTTCAGTAGGTTAGAATATCTGCCTGTCACGCAGGGGGTCACGAGTTCGAGTCTCGTACGCACCGCACGGAACAAAGGAAAAAGGAAGCTTTTAGGCTTCCTTTTTGTGTATTTTATATTATTGCAATCAAGAAAAACCTTCTTATTCTTCACACCTTTCAAGAAACAGCTGTTTCTGAATTTCTATCTGACGAGATGATTCCTTTAGTCTCTTGCTATATATCTAGATTAATAATCTTCTGACAGACGTGAACCAGTAGAACACATTTATCTCCTCTACCTTGGAGAGGTGGTGAATGTGTTTTGACTGATACATGATCCTCGCCATGTC
>JAZUMZ010000251.1:0-1557 GCA_045603885.1 Bacteroidaceae bacterium
TGATGCGCTTAAGCACGCTGGCATCGTAGTATTCCAAATGCAGGTTGATACCAAAACGGGCGCGTAGTGGAGCGGTCAGCAGTCCGCTACGGGTGGTGGCTCCCACAAGCGTGAAAGGGCTGAGGTCAATCTGTATGGAGCGTGCCGACGGACCTTTGTCAATCATGATGTCGATGCGGTAGTCTTCCATAGCCGAATAGAGGTATTCCTCAACAACAGGCGAGAGACGGTGGATCTCGTCGATAAACAGCACGTCGTTCTCTTCGAGTGATGTCAGTATGCCGGCCAGGTCTCCAGGCTTGTCGAGCACAGGCCCCGACGTCACCTTGAATCCCACTCCCAACTCGTTGGCGATAATGTTCGACAATGTGGTCTTGCCCAACCCGGGAGGACCGTGGAGCAGGGTGTGGTCCAGGGGCTCTCCTCTGAACTTGGCTGCCTCAACGAACACACTCAGGTTCTGTACCACTTTCGTCTGTCCGGAGAAGTCGTCAAACCGTAATGGGCGCAAGGCGTTCTCAAAATCCTTTTCTTTCGAGTTTTGCTCCCTGCGTATGTCGAAATTTTCTTCTGTCATCTTTAATCTGTATTTTTGAACTGCAAATATACAAATTTTTCACCATTTTTTACTAAATTTGCAAGAATAATTAAAAAACCTGTAACTTTACAGGGTGCTTGACCGTCTTATGATAGAAGTGAGCTTTAAAAACGATATCCTGCCGCTTAAGGACATTATCTTCAGGCTGGCGCTCCGTATCACTCTCAACAGGGAGGATGCGGAGGATATTGTGCAGGAGACACTCATCAGGCTCTGGAATGAGACAAAAAAGGGCGAGGTGAGAGACCCGAAAGCAATGGCAATGACGGTGTGCAGAAACCTGTCGCTCGACTTGGTTGAAAAACGGGAGCGGAAAAATTTCTCGCTTGACGAGCAGGTTCATGACAGACCCGACGTGGCGGTAAGTCCTGACCGTGCAGTGGAAAACATGGAGAAATGGCAGATCATCAACAGCATGATAAACCAACTGCCGGAAAAACAAAGGACCGCTGTCCAACTCAGAGATGTGGAGGGCAGGACATATAAAGAGATCGCCGACGTGATGCAGATTAGCGAAGCCGATGTGAAGGTAAACATCTTCAGGGCAAGGCAAAAACTCAGAGAGCAGCTCACAGGAATAAAACAATAAACAACCAAACGAATGAACTACATCTACATAGAGCAATTGTTGGAACGCTACTGGAAGGGAGAGACCACCCTTGACGAGGAGCAGATTCTCAGGTCTTTCTTCAGCCAGGACAATGTTCCTGAGCACTTGAGGGAATATAGCGATTTCTTCGCTTGCACCCGTGAGTGCTCACATGAGTATGTCTCCGACGATTTTGACCTTCGTTTTGCCGACATCATCGAGAGCGAGGAGCGTGAGAGGGGTCAAAACGCCAGAATGCGCGCCATCCGCATTCCGTCTCGAAGACGTTTTATTCCTCTGCTCAAGGCAGCAGCTGCCGTTGCGCTTACACTCACTGTTGGTGAGGCGGCATTGCACGGATTGATGCAGA
>JAZUMZ010000252.1:0-2069 GCA_045603885.1 Bacteroidaceae bacterium
CTCTCAGAACTGCTTCAAAACAAAAACAACCTTTGCTACCAGCAAAGCAGTTCTGACCAGAACTGTCATCTACATAAAAACAAAATTCTAAAATTCTATCCATTCTTGATAATAAATAAAAGGAAGCGAGAAAAGAAATTCTCTAATTCTCTAATTCTTGATAATAAAAAAACTAGAAATATGGATATAAAGCATTTTAGAAATGATGGCAAGCTGAAGCTTCTCATCATCGTGGGAACACGCCCTGAGATTATCAGATTGGCTGCAGTGATTAACAAATGTCGTGAGTATTTCGACTGCCTGCTGGCGCATACAGGTCAAAACTACGACTACAACCTGAACGGGGTGTTCTTCAAGGATTTGAAGTTGGCTGACCCCGACGTGTATATGGAGGCCGTGGGTAACGACCTGGGTGAGACCATGGGTAATATCATCGCCAAGAGCTACCAGCTGATGGTTGAGACGAAGCCTGATGCAGTGTTGGTATTGGGTGACACAAATAGTTGTTTGAGCGTGATTGGAGCCAAGAGACTCCACATCCCCATCTTCCACATGGAGGCAGGCAACCGCTGCAAGGACGAATGCCTGCCGGAGGAAACCAACCGCCGTATCGTTGACATCATCAGCGATGTGAATATGGCTTACTCTGAGCACGCACGTAGGTATTTAGCGGATACAGGACTTCCTAAAGAAAGAACATACGTAACCGGATCCCCGATGGCGGAAGTGCTGCATAACAACCTGGCGGAGATTGAGGCTTCAGACATTCATAAGAAGCTTGGTTTGGAGAAGGGAAAGTACATCTTACTCTCTGCTCACCGTGAGGAGAACATTGACACCGAGAAGAACTTCATGAGTCTCTTCACCGCTATCAACAAGATGGCAGAGAAATACGATATGCCAATCTTGTATTCATGCCATCCCCGCAGCCGCAAGCGTCTTGAACAGTCGGGCTTCAAACTCGATGAGCGTGTTATCCAGCATGAGCCATTGGGATTCCATGACTACAACTGTCTTCAGATGAACGCCTTTGCAGTAGTTTCGGACAGCGGTACATTGCCTGAGGAGAGCAGCTTCTTCACTTCAGTAGGCCATCCTTTCCCGGCCATCTGCATCCGCACCTCTACCGAGCGCCCTGAGGCCTTGGATAAGGCTTGCTTCTTCATTGCTGGTATCGACGAGGTATCACTGTTACAAGCTGTAGATACAGCAGTTACCATGAACCAGAATGGCGATTACGGTATTCCTGTGCCCGACTATATCGAGGAAAACGTCTCGACCAAGGTAGTGAAGATAATCCAGAGCTATGTCGGAATAGTTAATAAGATGGTTTGGAGGAAGTTCTAATGTAGAACTTCTTTCATGCCATTTGACAAATCTGTTCGTATCCCTTTTGACCACAATAGAGGAAAAGTAATAAGAGTCAAGTACTTAGAGTTTGTGTTTGAACACCTTAAACCCTTAACCCCTTAAGCTCTTAAACCTTTTGAACTTTAATCAGTATGAAGATAACGCAAGCATTATTAGACAATCTGACGGAGCAGGCGAAGGGCTCACCCCGTCTGCGCATGAATATGGATCTGCGGAATAGTCCTGAAGATCAGTCTCAAAGGATGCTGAACGCTCTTGAGCCGGGAACTCCGCTGCCTGTCCACAGACATCAAAGGTCGTCGGAGACGGTGGTGTGCCTCAGAGGGCACCTGCGTGAGGTTTTCTACAACGATAACAAGGAGATTACAGAGGTCATAGACCTTGCTCCCAGTTCGGATTGTGTGGCTTTGAATATCCCGCCGGGCCAGTGGCACAGCGTGGAGGTGTTGGAAAGCGGCACTGTGATTCTGGAAACGAAGGACGGGCCGTATGAGCCGCTTTCGGAGGAGGATGTCATGAACATCTAAGGGCACTGAAAGCATGCACAAAAAAACGGACGCTCAAAATTGAGCGTCCTTTTTTTTTTCCTTAATGGCGTTCGCGTCTGGCGGAGACACGTGGCTTGCGCTGTTTGGTCGCCTTGCCGTTCTCGCCGTTGTCCTGCCCGGTTGAAGTCGGATCGTAGCCATGTCGTTCTG
>JAZUMZ010000253.1:0-6488 GCA_045603885.1 Bacteroidaceae bacterium
CGAGGCGGTCGGTCAAGGTCTGGGTGAGGAGAGAGCGGTAGTCGTCAGACTTGAGGTCGGGGGTACTGATGTCAGCCTCCACACTTCCGCTTGCCGACACGGGCAGAGGCTCCAACGCCACAGATGTGGCAAACACTCCCACGGTGTCTTTGCCACAGCCTTTCTCTGCCACAAAGTCAGAAAGGCATAAACAATAGCCGTCTTTGCCAGGAATCTGCTGGCGGAGCATCGGCAGCACTGTGGGTGATGAAGACTCCTCCGTAAAGAGCATAATGTCATCACCGCTTGACGAAGCATCAAACAATCTCACAACACAGCGAATGGAGACATAATTACTGAGCCTTGAAAGCTCGCGACGGGCATCAACAAAAAGAGCGGCAGCCTCACGCGCAGACTTGCGCTCGGAAGGTTCAAAACCATTGACCCATACCTCACGACAAGCCTCACACTCATGCACCGCGGCAATAGAGGAGAAATGGAATGGTAATCCCCAAGCATGGAAGAAATAGCCCCAATCAACATATCCGACAATGTCGGATATACGATATGTCAGAATATTACGACTCATCAATGATTATTAGGGTTCAAATTCGAGTGCCCGGCCACGGATGCCGTCGATTACCACTCCGTCACAATAGGCAGTCTTTCCGTTCACCAATGTCCGGCGTACACGCCATTTGAAAGTACGCTCATCCATTGGTGTCCAACCACATTTGGTGTAATACCGGCCTTCTCCCACCTGCCAGTTGGCGTTGGGATCGACTAAAACAAGGTCTGCATAATAGCCCTTACGTATATATCCACGCTTTTTAACCTTAAAAAGTCTTGCCTGATTATGGCAAAGGAGCTCCACTACTCTTGGACGGCTTATATAACCTTGATCGCTCAATTCCAACATACTCACAAGCGAGAACTGAATCATCGGCATTCCCGACATGGCTTTCAGGGCGCCCCCCTGCTTCTCGCTCATCAGATGTGGCGCATGGTCTGTCGATACAACATCCACCGTGCCATCGGCAAGCGCATGCCTTAAGGCCTCGCGGTCCTCAATGGTCTTTACGGCCGGGTTGCACTTGATTTTGCACCCCAACGTGTCGTAGTCGTCAGAACAAAACATCAGATGTGGGATGACAACCTCGCAAGTGATTTGTTTCTGTTCCAGCTCAAGCTTATTGCTGAATAGCTCCAACTCATTTTTAGTGGAGATGTGCGCAATATGCAACCTGGCTCCGGTTTCTTGAGCGATCTTCACAGCCAATGAGGATGACGCATAGCAAGCCTCAGCGCTGCGGATGCGGTAGTGATATCTGACTGGAAAGTCGTTCTGGCCCTTATATCGTTTCTGGAAATTGCGGATGTTCTGGTTAATAATATCAGAATCCTCACAATGTGCCATAAGCAAAATACCCGCATTGCTGAAGATGTCGTAGAGAGCACGCTCCCGGTCAACCAACATGCCGCCAGTGCTGCTGCCCATGAATATCTTTACACCAGGAACATGCGTGGGGTCAAGGTCTTGTATTGTGTCAAGATTAGTGTTTGTGGCTCCAAAAAAGAACGAGTAATTCACGCGGCTTTTTTCTTCAGCCCGTTGGAACTTATCCTCAAGAGCCTCGATAGTTGTGGTTTGTGGGACGCAGTTGGGCATGTCCATATACGAGGTGACACCTCCTGCTGCCGCAGTACGGCTCTCAGATGCGATATCCGCCTTTTCTGTCAGTCCAGGCTCGCGGAAATGCACATGACTGTCTATAACGCCGGGCAAGAGATACAATCCGTGTCCGTCTATAACCTGGTCAAAAGCAGATATGTCGGGAGTGTCGCCCAAAATCACATCGGCAATAAACTCCCCTTCTATAACCACATTGCCACGTTTCTCCTCGCCATCGTTGACAATTATCGTGTCAGTTATTATTGTTTTCATCAGCAGTTGTATTGCTTGTGTTTTTACTTATCCACCTTTGGATATTTCCTGAACCAGCCGTCCCAGCGAAGACGCATCACGCCAAACAAAGCCTCGGAAAAAATACCGCCGCTCATCTTTGAGACACCTTCAACACGATTAACGAAGACAACTGGAACTTCCTTGATTTTGAATCCGCATTTGTAGGCAGTGAACTTCATCTCAATCTGGAACGCATAGCCTTTGAAACGTATGCGGTCAAAGTCTATGGTCTCCAGCACACGTCTTTTGTAGCATTTGAACCCGGCGGTGGTGTCCTTCACCGGAATGCCCGTCACTATCCTTACATATTTGGATGCATAATAGGACATCAACACACGTCCCATGGGCCAGTTCACCACATTCACACCACTTACATAACGGGAGCCGATCGCAAGATCATAGCCATCGTCATGGCAGGCGGAATAAAGACGTGGCAAGTCATCTGGACTATGAGAGAAATCGGCATCCATCTCAAACACATACTCATAATCGTGGTCGAGCCCCCATTTGAATCCACATATATACGCGGTGCCAAGTCCCTGCTTGCCACTTCGCTCTACTATGAACAACTGCCCGGCAAACTCGTCGGCCATGAGGCGTTTCACGATGTCGGCGGTGCCGTCGGGCGAGCCGTCGTCGATAATTAGAATATGAAACGATTTCTCAAGAGAAAATACGGCCCTAATGATTTTCTCAATATTTTCCTTCTCGTTGTAAGTAGGTATGATAACGATACTGTCGCTTGCTTTCATGGGGATAGCAGATTCTCGTGTTTTTACATTTTATGTGCGAAGATACAAAAAAAAACGTTATCTGCAAAAAAGAACAAATGTTTTTTTTACAGATTGTATAATATATTGAATTTACGCTCGTTATATTAATAGTTCTCACACAAAATAGCCGCCTATGACAAATTCTACCCCTAATCTTACCCGCATCCACAAACTTTCAGAATCTGTCAAGAAACAAAAGATTAATTTCTCAGGACGTCCCTCAGACGATGTATTGTTCTTTATCAGAATGTTTGCACGGGCAAGTCAACCATCATGCTGACAGGAAAAGCAGTGGAAAAGCATCATCTTTTAAAAATCATGGCCTCAACCACTGAGGCCAAGTGTCTGAGCGAGGTTTTAAAAAGACCTCGCTTTAAGTGTGTGAATATAGGAGGGCTTTGTTGCTCTGCCCAGCCGTTGCTTTTCGCCTCTCAAGCCACTTTCGGCAAGTCGTGGCCGTCGTGTCTGTTTGTTGTCGGGAACCGCGACGACGCAGGTTATTTCTATAACGACCTGGTTCAGCTGATGGGAGAGGAGGCTGTGTTGTTCTTCCCCTCATCGTTCCGCCGCTCCATCAAATACAACCAGCGAGACGCCTCATGCGAGATTATGCGCACCGACGTGCTCAGCAAGGTTGGCGACAGGCAGCGATATCTCGTTGTCACCTATCCGGAAGCATTGGCAGAGAAAGTGATGGTGAGAAAGGAGCTTGACGCCAACACACTGACTATCACTACTGGAGAAGACATAGACTTCTCCATGCTGGAGGATTGGATGGACGGACATGGGTTTGCAAGGGTGGACTATGTGTATGAGCCTGGGCAATATGCGATAAGAGGAAGCATTGTTGACATCTACTCGTTTGCATCCGACACGCCCTTTCGGGTGGATTTCTTCGGCGACACGGTGGAAAGCATACGTTCTTTCGACGTGGAGTCACAATGTTCAGAAAAGACATGCGACAAAATCGCTGTGGTACCGGAACTATCCGCTGGCGACAACAACATGGTGGCATTCACCGACTTTCTACCGGAGGATTTTATCGTAGCCACCGACGACATTCAGGAAATAGCACTTAAGGTGGAGCAGATTTACGATGAGGGATTTGCCCAGCAGGCCGACATCGAGGAAAAAGCACTGAGCGAGGGTGATGAGGGCAGAGCGGGCGAAGTCACCGAAGAGAATTTCAGGAAATTGGTGGCCAGCCCGGAGGACATTATCAAGAGCCTTGCAAACCGAAGAAAAATATTATTCTCACCCGTCAAGCGCAAAAAGGGAGAGGAAGACGCAAAAAACACAGCATATATTGAATTTAGCACAGTAGGACAACCACTGTTCCACAAAAACTTCCAACTGTTCAGGGAAGAATGCGCACGCCTCACCGACGACGGCTACCGCGTGATGCTTATGGCCGACAGCGCTAAGCAGATAGAGCGGTTGAGGGAAATTCTCGTCACCGAGGAGATTGGAGGTATGAGGCTTTCGCCCGATGCCGTAGAAATGATGGAAGGGACTCTACACAAGGGATTCATAGACAGGATTAACCACTTTGCGTTGTTCACCGACCATGAGATTTTTGAACGCTACCACAAATTCAACCTCAAAGCCGAGAAAGCCAAAAGGGGCAAGATGGCACTCACGCTGAAAGAAATTCGCCAGTTTGAGGTGGGAGGATACGTGGTGCATATAGACCACGGCATAGGCCGCTTCGACGGACTGATTCGCGTGCCGATCAACGGCGTGATGCAGGAGATGATCAAAATCACATATCAGAACGGTGATTTTGTCTATGTTTCTATCCATTCGCTGCACAAGGTGTCTAAATACAAGGGACAGGAAGGCGAGCCGCCAAAAATCAGCAGGCTCGGCTCCGGAGCTTGGGACAAGATGAAGAACCGAGTGAAGTCTAAAGTGAAAGACATCGCGCGCGACCTCATCAAGCTCTATGCCGACCGTATGCAAGAGAAAGGATTTGCATTCTCACACGACTCCTACCTGCAACACGAGCTGGAGGCGTCGTTCATATACGAAGACACGCCCGACCAGCTTAAAGCCTCAAAGGATGTGAAGGAAGACATGGAGAGCGAGCAGCCCATGGACCGCCTTATATGCGGCGACGTGGGGTTCGGCAAGACCGAGATTGCGGTCAGGGCGGCGTTCAAGGCTGCTGCAGACAGCAAGCAGGTGGCGTTGCTCGTGCCGACTACAGTATTGGCATACCAGCATTTCAACACCTTCAAAGACCGCCTGAAAGACTTCCCGGTCAGTGTGGATTACCTGTCCAGAGCACGGACAGCGAAAGAGCAGAAAGAGATTCTTGCCAACCTGCAAGAGGGAAAGACCGACATTATCATAGGTACCCATAAGCTCATCGGCAAAGACGTGAGATTCAAGGATCTCGGACTTCTCATCATCGATGAGGAGCAGAAATTCGGCGTGGGAGTGAAAGAAAAACTCAGGCAGATGAAAGTCAACGTGGACACACTGACTATGACCGCCACGCCTATTCCACGCACATTGCAGTTCTCACTTATGGGTGCGAGAGACCTTAGTGTGATCACCACTCCCCCACCCAACCGGTATCCCATCCAGACAGAGATTCACACTCTCACACCACAGATCGTCGCCGAGGCTGTGAACTTCGAGCTGAGCCGAAACGGGCAGGTGTTCTTCGTCAACAACCGCATCAACGACCTTCCACAACTGAAAGCGATGATCGAGCGCCATGTGCCAGATGCCAGAGTGTGTGTGGGACACGGGCGAATGGAGCCAAAAGAGCTGGAGAAAATTTTGCTCGCATTCATAAACCACGAATACGACGTGCTGCTTTCAACCACAATTATAGAGAACGGGATCGACGTACCCAATGCCAACACCATTATCATAAACTCCGCACACAACTACGGACTGAGCGACCTGCACCAAATGCGCGGACGGGTGGGACGCAGCAATAAAAAAGCGTTCTGCTACCTCCTCGCTCCACCGCTGTCGGCATTGCCCGAACCCTCAAGAAGGCGTCTCAAGGCGTTGGAGAATTTCTCAGAGCTGGGCTCCGGACTGAACATCGCGATGCAAGACCTTGACATCCGAGGCGCCGGCAACCTGCTCGGAGCGGAGCAGAGCGGGTTCATTGCTGACCTGGGCTACGAGACCTACCAGAAAGTGCTTGCCGAGGCGGTCAGCGAGTTGAGAACCACCGAGTTCGCTGACCTCTGGAAGAATGAGGTGCAGGAAGTGACAGACACTGACGGTGCTGAGAAAACCATGGTGGACTTCGGTATCGACTTCGTAAACGAATGCAACATAGAAACCGACATACCGGCGTCGTTCGCAGAGAGCTACATACCCACCAGCGGAGAGCGCATGTCGCTTTACAGGGAGCTGGACTCGCTCAAGACCGACGAGCAAATCGGACAATACCGCCTGCGTCTCATTGACCGCTTCGGACAGCTGCCTCCAGAAGGTGAGGAGCTGCTGCGCATCATGCCGCTCAAACGCCTGGCATGCAAGCTCGGCATCGAACGTATCATTCTCAAGCAGAAGACAATGTTCGCCTATCTCGTGGAAAATCTTGAAAGCCCATACTATAAAAGCACAGCATTCGGGAAACTGCTGGAATACGCCACACGCTATCCCCGCCGCTGCAAACTGATTGACGGAAAGAAGCGGTCGATGCGTATAGACAACGTGCAAAGCATCAAAGAAGCTCTCGACATTCTCACAGAAATGTACTCGTTGCCCAAGTAACGACGTTTTGCCTAAAACAGAAA
>JAZUMZ010000254.1:0-4123 GCA_045603885.1 Bacteroidaceae bacterium
TCTGGACTAAAAATCGCTCTTTTACAATCACAATGTATCTTGGTATATAGGATTCCAGATTTTGAATCCCAAACATATAACGTATCTAAGGACTCATCATGTTCTTCATCAACTTTCTTAAAATCTATTGTAATGGTTCCACGTTCTTTCGAGATTAACTTTTGCCCATCAGGGCTTAATGAAACGAATGCCGCACCATGGTTATGAGCTTTCCACTTTCTAATCTGTTTTTGGTTCCCAACATTCCAAACTTGTATTGAATCATCAGTCCCTGTTGCAAAAATGTCTTCATTATAATCTACACTTATACTGGGTTTATATCTCATGTGATTATAGAAAGTTTTTTCAACACGTCCATTATCTACATTAACAATATTCAAGCTATAATCTTTATTATTAATTTTGGTAGCGGCCAAACATTTTTTTCCATTACTTAATGGCAGAATAAATTCTTGATTCGTCTTATATGAATGTATTATTGATTTTGAGATAATATCTGTTATAAATATAGAATCTGACAATTGATTAACTATACAATTATTATCGCCTATAAAAGATAAATATCTATTAAATCCACTTTTTGCAGCCGTATGCAGGATCTCTCTTCCATCAGTTTTTTTCCAAACAATCAATTCATTCTTTGATGTGACAGCACATATTAATTTATCGTTTCCACTAATAGCAACTTCACCATAACCTAAATTTGAGTTTCGCAAAACAAAATTATCGTATTCAACAGCCTTTCTCAATGCAGCTTCTGCTTCTGCGACATAAGGTCTTTCGGGTTTTTCCATGTTTTTTGGCATGACCTCAAGCAATATTCTCTGAGCAGTATATGCATCACCCTCATCAACTAATTGATTTGCCTTTTCCGCAATTGCCCGGGCTTGATTTTCTTTCATCTTCCAGTTTGCAGCCTTTACATTATCTCGTTCTATCTCCAGACTATGGTTTGCCTGCCTGATTTCTTCGTTGGCGGCAAGAAGGCTGTTGTTGGAAGCCAGAAGGCTGTCACTCTTGGCATCCAACTCATGGTTTGTCAACTCAAGGTCATGGTTCTGCTTGTTTATTTGCTTATTCTGTTTCTCTATCTTGTCACGTGACGCTCTCAAATCGTTATATGCGGTCTGTAACAGATCCTTTTGGTATTGAATGCTGTCATTTGCATCCTGTAATTGGGTGTTTTTACTTTCAAGTTCCTTATTTGTCTTGCTCAACTCGTTACGCTGATTCTCCACAAGTGTATTGGCGGCTTTCAGCTCCATGTTCGTGTTCCACATCCAAATAGCGACTGCAAGAACAGCAAGCGTAAAGAGTGTCACACCTGCCACTAACGAATAACGTCTTTTTCTTTTCTCCCTCTCGTATCTCTGCCACAATGCGTCGAACTTAAGGTCGAACATACGGGACGCAACTTTGACGGCTGCAGCGTCGCGCCCCATCTCGTCGATGTTGATACCACGAAGCTCACGCTCGCCAGTCAGTTTGAGCAACTCCGACGGGAAACACTCCTCTTCTGGATTCCCCGCCTTAGGTTTTCCCTCAACAATAAAAGGAATTATATTCTCTTCCTGCCCAGACTCCACAAAATGGTGTATGCCACTATTCACCCAATCACTCTTGGTGGCACGGGGAGAACAGATAACAATGAGGAATTTTGAGCTGGTCAGTCCTTTCCACAGAACCTCCCTCAAGCGCCCTCCCCCAGCCTCCGACTTATACTCATAAATCGGGCTTATACGCTCGGGAAGATTTGGGTTTTCCCTTCGCAAGGCTGTAGGCAGCTTATAATGTTCCAACTTCCGCTGAAGCCACTTAGCCCAGTCGGCATCCTCCTCCTTATAGCTTATAAACGCAAAATAATCGTACTTTCCCTCTATCATAGCAGCGACTCTGTTTTTGATTTCACAACCCCAACGTATAGGCCAGGCTTGCCACTAATTTTCGTCTGGCCGACTCGTCATCATTATACTCTATCTGGTCGATGTCAGCGATGTCAAGACGGATGCTCTTGGCATATTGGGAATCATCAAGAAGGACCGGGACAATTGTCTTTCGCTGCCTGACCGCATACCCCAACTCACGGATAACGTTGACCGAGGCGTTGGAATCTACAGACGACACAAAAATAACGACCTTTGCCACATCTATGGCATCGACAATAACCTCTTTATAGTTCTCACCGCTGAAGATACCCTCCTTGTCTATCCAATATGGAATCTGGCTCTCATCCAAAATGGACTTTATCTCGCTGACTTTCTCCTCATCTTTACGTGAATAACTGATAAAGACAAGATGTTTCATCTCCTCCCGTTTTGGTATCTCAATTGAAAGTTTTCCCAGAGTCAATGCCGACTTGCTGCCCGTCAGGGATGGCTGGCCCTGCAAACGAGCCATAGCTGATTTTACGGCAAAATTCTCGAACATCTCGATATAATCCATTTCTGTCAACACGTGGTTGCGGTCGTAGAGATAGAGCTCTATCTGATAAGGCTTTTGTGTGCGGCAGAGATTTGAGGATATTGCGTCAGCCATCACTTCCGCTACCATCTGCAGTGGTATGTGAGCCAGCCCGGCACCGATACATGGAAACGCAATGGAGTTGAGGTCTAAGGCCTGGAGCAGACGGAAACATTTGTCAACAGAATGCTGAAGTATGTAGTTGTTTACATCCTCTGAGTTGGAAAGCCGTCCGTCATATACTTCAGTCTTGTGCTCATGGTCTATCGTAAGGCAGTGGAAAACAAATTTCTGGAACTCCAACGCACCTGCTGTGGATACAACCACATCTCCCAGCTGGGCCGGCAGTTTTTTCTGTGCATCCTGACGGATTGACTCACCACCGGCCTTCAATATGCAACCTGAGATTCCTCCGCCCATACTTATCTCTGTGTCGTCTGAGCTCACTATCACCTCAGCCTTTGATGTCAATATATCTCCAAAGACTATCGTCAACGTGGAGTTGTTGAATGTATATTTTCTCGATTCCATAATATCTTTATTGTCAACACTATTTTATGAGAATGTCACTATGCGCTACTTATCAGATTTCAACTCTTTTAGTTTTTCTTTCGCTTTCTTCTCCCCCTGACTGGCAGCTTTTTGATAATATTTTATAGCATTTTCCATAGCTTCCTCCTTTGTCATATCATCAGGAGTACCACATAGCCGCTCAAAACATTCCGCAGCAGCCAGTTGCGCCTTAGAATTATCTTTCTCACATGCTTTTAGAAACCATTTCAGTGCCTCCTTCTCATTTTGAGAAACGCCCTCCCCCTTAAGATAACAATTTCCCAAATTCCTTTGTGCCGAGGCATACCCCAGGTCTGCCGCATATTCCCACCAGTGTGCCGCTTTCTGCAGGTTGCGCTCATAGCCATGTCCTTCGTAATAATATATAGCCATTGCATTCATGGCGTTTGCAGATCCTTTTTCCGCTGCATCTAGAAAATAATTCATAGCCTCGTTATATCGTCCGGCATTATAAAGCATCCATCCACGCTCTATATGCAGGAGCATTTTCAAATTATGCGGAAGGTCTGTAATGGTTATGTCATCAGTCGGAACTTCTTTTATGAAATGTTTTAGTTTCTCATAAAAGGTGTCAAAATATTCCTTACTGTATATTGGACCGTTCTTGTAGCGGACATCAGCGATGTCTTTTGGCAGGTCGTCTGGGAATCCCCTAAATCCGTCGAGCATCACAGGAATGACATTTTTATTTTGGCTCAAAGCCTCCGCCAGCTCCATCCGAAGCCAATCTTTTTGCTTTTGACGACCCTCAAGGATACTCTTGAATACATTTGCATCAAGAATGAGAATAAAATCCTCACACTCAGAAATACGTTTCAACAATTCTTTGTTAAAATCACCGTTCATCAAATTATCCATGTCAAAACTGACAGAATATCCGTCCCGAGTCAGCAAATCCTTTATGTGTTTTGCAACCTCAAAGCCACCATCAAGACGATAGCTGATAAAAAAATCAAATTTATTTTTCATAGTAAATAATTTATATTTATGACTAACTCTTGGTTAAATAACTTTCAGATTGAAGGACTGCTCCTAATATATAATCAATCTGATTGTGTAATTTACCAGAAATGACTATTCCAGATGATAT
>JAZUMZ010000255.1:0-4584 GCA_045603885.1 Bacteroidaceae bacterium
CAAGCGAAGCGCAGTGACGGAGGAGTTTTAAAAGTGGAGCAGCCCGGGGGACCGCTTGCGGTGGAAGAGTTTCCATGAGAAGCAGCAGAAACAATAAACATCAATAAACGACTTTCGGGCCAAAATCCTTTGGCCCCGAAGTCGTTTATTACACCCAATCCTTATTTACCACCCAACGGTAAACTATTGGAATGATATATATATTAAGGAATGTAGATGACAAGAGACCGCCGAGCACAACCACAGCCATAGGACTCTGTATCTCGTTACCCGACGCCGAGCCGTTTAGAATCATAGGCACAAGCGCCAATGCCGAGGTAAAGGCTGTCATGAGGATTGGCGTCAAGCGGTCGGCAGAACCGGAGAGCAGAGCCTCATCAAGCGCCATGCCACCCTCGCGCAGATGCTGATAGCGTGTCACAAGGAGAATGCCGTTACGCGTTGCGATACCGAACAGTGTTATAAGACCGATGATTGCAGGTATACTCATCACTGCTGATGTGAAATATGTGATTATGATACCGCCGATAAGTGCCAGAGGCAGGTTTAGCAGAACCACCACCGACAACGACGTGCTCCTGAACTCGCTGTAGAGCAACACAAACACCACAAGGATTGCCACCAGCGTGGTGAGCCACAGTGTGCGTGACGCAGAGTCGGCACTCTCGAACTGGCCGCCATACTCCAGGCGGTAGCCCTCTTCGAGCAGCAGCTCATCCTCGAGGTATTCGCGTACACGGTCTACGGTGCCTGCAACGTCACCGCTCGCGATATTGGCCGACACAACGACCTTGCGCTGTACATTCTCGCGGCTGATACTTCCCGGGCCACCTACCGACACGATAGAAGCGACATCATCGAGTGCCACCTTGCCGTCGGGGGTGTCTATGAGGGCACGCTTAACTCCCTCCATGCTCTCTGTATAATCCTTGTTCAGGCGTATTATAAGGTCAAAGCTACGCTCCTCTTCATATACGCTGCCCACCTTCTTGCCTGGGAAAGAGGCCTCGACAAAGCTGTTGAACTCTTCCATTGTTATGCCATAGAGGGCCAGCTTCTCGCGGTCGGCACGTATCTGCAGCTGCGGAGTCTCGACCTGCTGCTCCACATTCACATCCACCACCTCGGGGAAAGCCTTCAACAGTTCCTTTATCTCTGTTCCCTTGCGGAAGAGAGTGCTGAGGTCGGGACCGAAAATCTTAATTGCAAGGTCGGCCTGCGTACCCGACACCATATGGTCGATACGGTGCTCAAGCGGCTGTCCGACAGAAGTCACAACGCCGGGGACTGTTGCCAGGCGTGCACGAACGTCGGCAAGAAACTCCGCCTTGCTGCGCTCACCCAGCACAAAGTTCACGTCAATCTCGGCACCGTTCGATGTCTGCGAGTGCTCGTCGAGCTCACCACGGCCTGTACGGCGCGCGGTGCTCACCACCTCGGGCACCTGCAGAAGCTCGGTCTCTATCACTGCACCTATCTTGTTGCTCTCCTCGAGCGACACTCCCGGGCGCGAAACGGCCGCAATGGTCAAAGCGTTCTCGTTGAACTCGGGCAGGAAGCTGCGTCCCATCTGTGTAAAGAGGAAGAGACACACAGCAAAGAGCAGGACAAGAGCAGCCACAACAACCTTTGCACGTGCAAGAACCCACTCGAGTGACGAGCGGTAAGACGAGAGAAGCCATTTGTCCACCCAGTTCTGCTTCTCGTTCTTCGAGAGGTAGCCTTTACCCGACAGCATCATCTTGCAGAGAAGCGGTGTAACGGTCATAGCAACGATAAGGGACATCACAAGCGCAATGAGGTAGGCGATACCGAGAGGCTTGAGCATTCTGCCCTCGAGGCCGCTGAGGAAGAAGAGCGGTGTAAAGGTCACCATAATGATGAGAGTGGCATGTATGATTGACGCACGGATTTCCGAGGAAGCCTCGAACACCACCTTGAATGCCGATTTCTGCTCCTCTTTGGGCAACCTGTGATTCTGGCGCAAGCGCTTGTACACATTCTCCACGTCGATGATGGCATCGTCGACAAGCGAACCTATGGCGATGCACATACCGCCGAGGGTCATGGTGTTTATATCCATCCCCAACAGGTAGAGCACAATGATTGTGCCCAACAGCGACAACGGGATTGCCAACAGTGAAATGAAAGTGGTGCGCAGGCTTGTGAGGAAGAGGAAAAGTACAAGTATTACACATATCGCACCTTCGACCAATGAACTGCCCACGTTGTTAACCGATGACTGTATATAGTCGGCCTGACGGAAAATCTTTGTGTCGAGCTTTACGTCGGCCGGCAATGACTTCGCAATCTCCTCAAGGTTACGCTCGATGTTCTCGGTAACGCTCAAGGTATTCACATTGGGCTGCTTGGAGATAGAGAGAATTATAGCAGGGGTGGCATTGAGCGACGCATAACCCTGCTTGACGGCAGGAGCTATCACAACGTCGGCAACATCGGCAACGCGCACCGACACGTCACCATTCACCTTTACTACTGTGCTGCCGAGTTCATCGACATCGTTGCTGCGGCCCATTCCGCGCAGATTATACTCATTACCGAAGTCACGTACCACGCCGGCACCCACATTCACGCACATGGATGCCGCAGCAGCCTCAAGTTCACCCATAGTTACACCGTACATCTCCATGCGTACAGGGTCGGCAAGCACCTGGTACTGTTTGTAGTCACCTCCGATGATTGTAACATTGGATACACCGCCTGTAGCAAGGATTGCCGGCTTTATTATCCACTCGGCAAGGGTACGCTGCTCCATCATTGAAGTGCTGTCGGCCTGCATACCCACAAACATCACCTCACCCATAACACTCGACTGCGGAGCAAGCATAGGCACAATGCCGTCGGGCAACTGACCCGACAGGAGACTCATCTTCTCACTAATTATCTGACGTGCACGGTAGATGTCCATGCCCCAGTCGAACTCAACCCAGACGAAAGAGAAGCCCTGCGATGATGACGAGCGTACACGGCGCACATTGGTGGCACCGTTGACCGCTGTCTCGATTGGGAAGGTAACAAGACGCTCCACCTCCTCGGGTGCCATATTCGAGGCATCGGTAAGGATAACCACGGTAGGCATTGTAAGGTCGGGGAACACGTCGACCTCGATGTTCTTTGCCGAGTATATACCGCCTATCACCGTCAACACGACTGCCAACATCACGAACAGCCTGTTGTTCAACGAGAATTTGATTATTCTGTTCAGCATAGCAGTATGGTATTAATGTACGTGTCCTGCATGAGGGTCAAGAGCCGCTGCACCCTGTGAGAGCTTGAGCGACACGGCACCCTTTGTAACAACGCGCTCGCCGGCATCGACACCCTTGACAATCTGCACACTCATGCCATCGGTAGCACCGACCTCCACGGCACGTTTTTCAAAGGAGATAGGATTGTTCTGTACGAATACAAAGAAATTGCCCATCTCCTCCACGAGTGCCGTACGGGGAACGACCACCGCAGGAGTCTCGCTCTCGGCGATGATATACAAAGTAACCACACTACCCGGCACAAGTCCCTCGATTGAGCCTGCCGAGATTGTGAGAGGCAACATATTGCAGCCGTTGACAGAGTTTCCTACCGCAACCACGCTGCCGCCTGCGGCATTCATGGAACGTACATCACCCGACGGCAACATAATGTTTACATCAACGATATTCTGCAACTGCGGGGCAAAGCGCACAGGCAGCTCCGCTGTAATGTTACAGTTGCCGTCGCACTGCACGGTAGCCAAAGGAGTTCCCGGCTCCACATAGTCGCCGTTGCCGACAAGCAGGGTGGCAATATAACCGTTCCTTGAAGCCTTGAGAGTAACCTTTCCGTTACCGAAGTTACGCTTGAGGCTCTGGAAGCGTGCCTCGGCCTGCTTGTAGGCAGCCTCCGCAGCCTGGAAGTCACGCTCTGACACCACCTTCTCGTTGAGAAGCAGTTTCTTGCGCTCATAGTCGGCCTTCGCGAGAAGATAAGCACTCTCAACCTCGGCATACTTTACTGCAGCGTCATTGTCGGTGACATCACCACCCTCAAGATAGAAGAGAGGCTCGCCGGCAACGACATCCTTGCCCTCTACCACATTGCCCACGAACTGCACTCTGCCGCTTGTGGCAGCAACTACTGTAGTGAAGTTCTGCGGTGTTGCCACAACCTTTGCGGCAACCTTGACAGCCCCGCCGAAACCTTTCTTCTCAACAACAGCTGTCGCAAAGTCTATCTTCCAGCTCTGTTCCTTTGAGAAAGCGACATCATCGGCTGCACCCTCGGTCTCTGCACCGAACGCCACAGAAGAGGCGTGTGAATGCCCGTGGTCATGACCCTCACAAGATGCATGGTCATGAGAGTGAGCGTGCTCTGCATGAGCTTCATGGTCGTGATTATGTTCGTGTGCGGCATGGTCATGTGAATGGTCATGCTCTTCGCAAGAGGCGTGGTCATGGTTGTGGTCCGCATGGTCATGACCGGCATGGTCGGCATGATCATGGCCTGCGTGCGAGGCGTGGTCATGACCTGCATGGGCTGAATGGTCGTGAGCGTGGCCGTGGTCATGCGAGTGGCCTGCGGCATTTA
>JAZUMZ010000256.1:0-3250 GCA_045603885.1 Bacteroidaceae bacterium
CACCTGGTATCCCTGCATGGTTCGGTAGCGGCATATAGTGTCCTTCAGGCTTCTTGCCATCACGTGGTGTATTCCCGGGTGGCCGTTAGCTGAAGGCGGGCCTTCATAGAAAATGAATGAGGGACATCCCTCACGTTCTGACATACTGCGGTGGAACACATCCTCCCGCTTCCAGTCTTCAAGAACCTCTTTGTTTATCTCACTCAGGTTCAGTCGTGAGCGTTCTGCAAATTTCATATATCGTCTTTTTGTTTACTCAAGTTCTGTCTCTTGTTTTATTTTTTTTAGGTTTAAGGGTACTTTTATAAATCGTCTGAACTCCCTTAATAGAACAATGCTTTGTCAATTGGCTGCTCTTTGTTGCAGTATCGACAGCGCATGATTCCGTGCTCTTTGTCGGTCACGTGAAAGAAAGTGCGCATAGGCTCGTTGTTTGTGATGCAAACGGGATTGGCGCATTTCACCACATTCTCGAGTGTGTCGGGCAGCCGCACCTCTTTTTTCTCCACCACCTCATAGTCTCTAATGATGCACAGTCGTATGTTGGGGCACACAACGGCCAGACGGCTGATTTCATCTTCGGTGAGCATTCGGTTTGATATCTTTATCATTCCTTTGCGCCCGATTTTGTTGCTGCTGAGATTGTTGCCAATTAAAACAGGCTCCTCGAATGTGTCCAGCTTCAAAAGGCTGGCAACGGTAAACAACCTCGTTGTCGGTATGTGGTCGATGACAGTGCCGTTCTCCAGTGCTGCCACTAATAAGTCTTTCCGTTTTTCCATTTATATGCGTTGTTTAATAGAAAAGGTCAAATCTATAAATTACTACTACCCTTAATCCTTAGAGGAAAATCCTCAGCTTATTATAGTCTTGTCGTTGCGCAGGTCGTCGAGAGAAATTCCGAGAACATCGCAAATCAATGCCTCGCGTGCAAACAGTCCGTTACCGGCTTGCTCGAAGTAGTAGGCATGGGGTGAGTTGTCCACTTCCTGCTCGATTTCGTTGACGCGTGGCAGGGGATGTAGGATTTTCATTGTCGGCTTGCATTTGCTGAGCATGTCGTAGCGCAGTATATAGGCATCCTTAACCCGCTCATATTCCATAAGGTCTGTAAATCTCTCCCGCTGTACACGTGTCATGTATATGATGTCAGCGTCGGCAATGGTGTCAGAGGTGAAGTCCTGCTGCTCAATATACCTCACTCCCCGCTCTTTGCAATATGCCTTGTATTCCAGCGGCATCTCCAGTTCTTTGGGCGCGATGAAGTGGAATGTGGGATTGTATTTGCTCAGCGACATAAGTAGCGAGTGAACCGTACGGCCATATTTCAAGTCACCAACCATGTATATATTGAGGTTCTCCAGCCGTCCTTGGGTCTTGTAAATGGAATACAGGTCGAGCATTGTCTGCGACGGGTGCAGGTTGGCACCGTCGCCGGCGTTGATAATCGGAGTGTCTGTCACCTCGCTGGCGTAGAGGGCCGCACCTTCAAGCTTGTGGCGCATCACGATAACGTCGGCATAGTTCGACACCATCTTGATGGTGTCTTTCAGTGTCTCACCCTTAGTGCTGCTCGTGGCTTTAGGGTCAGCAAAGCCTATTACTCGTGCTCCAAGGCGGTTGGCTGCTGTCTCAAAACTCAGTCGTGTGCGGGTTGAAGGCTCGAAAAACAGGGTGGCCACCACCTTTCCCTCCAATATCTTGCGGTTTGGATGCTTCTCCATCTCCTGAGCCATGTCAAGCAGATACTGAATCTTGGCGTGGTCATAATTGGAAATAGACACAATACTTCTGTTTGCCATCTTTCTCGTTTTTATATGTTTTGCAATTTCTTTGCAAAGTTACGAATAAACGAGTGAAAAACCAAAATAATTTGTGCTTTTCCGAGAGGGAGACTTTATGGCGGTACAGGAGCTGCAAAATAAATTTTGTTGTATTCTTGCAAAATTAAACTTTTCTTTATAATTTTGCGGATGATAATGATGATTATGAAAAAAATATTCATAAACATAAGGCTTCTATTCCTTGCATGCCTGTTGATGTCTGCGTCCTCGTTTCTCAAGGCTCAAAACACCATGAGGATTCACTATGGCGACGGGCGTGTGCAAGACATACCTGTCGAGCAGATCGACAGCGTCACGTTTGTGGATATCACGCATCCAGAAGATGCTCCCACGCTTATTGGTAGCTGGCTTTGGGGCAACAGGCAGGCGGGCTATTATGAGGTTCTTACTTTCAATACTGACCACACATATACCGGTATTGACAACTATTTCTCGATGGGTTTCGAGACGCAGACCTATGGTTGGTACACTCAGTATGGCAGCATGCTGACGCTTCAGTCTAACGGATATGGCTATAAGCGGCGTTATAACTGGTTTCTGACCGGGCTGACCGATAATGCTCTTGAGGTGATGACCACTACCGGACCGTTCGTCTATTACAAGCTTCAGAGCACTGCGTTGACGGTGTCATCAGGCTCGACACTCACTTTGAGTGAAGGTGACGAGGTGGTGTTTACCGACGGCTTGGTTGCAGACGGAGAGGGCAATTCTATAACCCCGCTTTCTCCAGGTACCACATACGTGCTGATCAAGAAAAGTGACACACCAAAAATCCTCGCATTCAAGCTCACTGTAAATTGAGAACCAAGTAACCAAGTTTTCGGCAGTCACGTCAATCACGCATGGTCTTGTTTTTCATGCTTTAACAATTTATGTACGGACCAGGCAGCGATACCGCCCGGTCCGTACATAAATATATTTTGCGGAATAGCTTATCTCCTGTTATTGTTTCTTATTCTCAGGGTCTGTGACGCATTGCCTAGTGTATTGCTGCGTACATACACGGGAATCTCAGTATAGACGTTTTTTGGAACCGACTTGCAGAAAACCTTGGCTTTGTAACGAATGGTGCTGCCAGCTTCAATGGTTGTCGTTGTCTCAGGCGAAAATTCGAAATTGGAGTTGTTGTTGCCCGTAACAAGACTGACCTCAACGTTGCGTGCGGATGTATTGGTCACCTCATAAATCACGTTGATGGTCTCGTATTTGCTGATAACTCCGTCGCCGTCCTCGTCCTCGTATTTCAAATTGGTGATTACGAGTGCGTTAGTGCCGGCCCCCGAACTGAAGTTGTCGTATTCGTAGCCAGCCTTGTCGGTGCTTGTGCCTCGGTATGTTGTAGTATGCTGCTCCTGTCGGTAGCGACGTTGGCGCTCGCGGCGCGCGTCGGCTGCGTCGTTGCCTAT
>JAZUMZ010000257.1:0-1897 GCA_045603885.1 Bacteroidaceae bacterium
TCTATGCCTTTCATTCCCCTAAGGAGTTGTAGCTAAGTGTTGTCTTCCTAAGCCCGCTTGGCCTCCGACTTAGCGTCGACTTCGCCCCCGTGAAGACCAAGGGCCTGAAGATCCTCGCCAAACTCCAGAAGGGCGAGTCCGGCGGCATCCTCGAATGGAAGGTCAATAAAAAATGAAATAATTCAAGTTTCGCAAGTTAAAAATTAGTTGAGATAAGGTCGCAAAAAAGAGCACAGGGATTTCCGTATGTCGCGGAAATTTTGTAACTTTGAGGTGCTAAACAAAAAGATACAAAACCCTATGCTCAGCGACAAAGGTACAAACATTTTTTCAGAGATCGGCAAATTTTTCAAAGAAAATGATGCCACGAGTGCAATGAATGCGATAATTGACACGACAAAGGCCCTCCGGCTGTCCGAAAAACGGCTTTTCGGCAGCGAGAGCAAGTGCAACTGCAAACTGACGCAGCTGCAGGTGCTAGGATTGCTGATGTTGTTTCCCTGTTTCATGATTCGTAACGCTTATAACTATGGTAAGTCCTCGCTAAGCAGCCTGTTTGACTGCCGTAAGGACGTATTCTATCGGTTTATCTCCAATGAGTCGTATGACTGGCGCAAGATTCTCGCTACGGTCTCGCTCCAACTCTGGCGAAAGACCCAGGAGAGCCGGTCGTGCGAGAGTACCGGGCCTGTCTGCCTGATGGTCGATGATACCGACTACCCGAAGCGTGGCATCCAGACGGAGCTTATCGGCAAGGTATACTCCCATGTGACGCACTCGATGATGCTCGGCTTCAAGGGCCTGTTCATTGGCATTACCGATGGCATCAGTCAGATACTTCTCGACTTCGCTATAGTCGGTGAGGCTGGAAAGAAGGGTAATCATGGTCTGAGGCAGAAGCAACTTGATGCCCGTTTCTCCAAGGAGCATGCGGAAGGCTCCCATACTGCCAAGCGCATAGAGGAGTACAGCCAGAGCAAGATTACGCTGATGATTGAGATGATACGACGCGTCATCAAGCGCAAGATTCACTTCGACTACGTGCTGGCAGACAGCTGGTTTGCCTGCACCGAGGTCATCCTGTTCATCACTTCCCGTCACGTCAGGTGCCATTATCTTGGGATGATCAAGATGGGCAAGACGAAGTACACATATAAAGGTAAGGAGTACACGGCCAACCAGCTCGTCGCACTCTTCGACCATCCGAAGAAGGGACGCAAGTATAGCCGCCGTCTGGGATGTTGGAACATCACTGTTGACGTGACCTTTGCGGGCCGCAACGTACGCCTGTTCTTCACCAAGCGCGACAAGCGGGGCAAGTGGAACGGACTCATCACCACCAACCGCAAGATAGATTTCCACGAGGCCTACAGGATTTACTCTATGCGCTGGTCTCTGGAAGTGGTCTTTAAGGAGAGCAAGCAGAACCTCGGACTGGGCAAGTACCAGATGAGGAACTTCTCCTCGCAGATTGCCATGACTGCTATTACGGCCATGCAGTACAACCTGCTCTCTACCGCCAGACGCTTCTCTGACTACGAGACCGTTGGCGGACTCTTTAAGGATGCAGCCACAGGTAGCGTGGAACTCACTCTCACTGAGAGAATCTGGGATATAATGCTTGAGATGGTCCGCGAAATCGCAGAGTGTTTCAATATCGAGGATGAGGAGATCTTCGATACGCTCTTGAATCGGTCGGACAAACTCAGCCATTTCGTTGAACTTTATCAATTAAAACTGGCAAGTTAGGAACTTGCGAAATAGGATGTCCAATTTGATGTACCCAGTTTTATGCAACAAGTAGATTCTTCCTTTTACTCATAGGATTGGCTTTGAGGTGTTCTGTTTTCCATTGTTTTACCTCCTTGACCGTCCTTCTTTCCATGATGGTCTTGAT
>JAZUMZ010000258.1:0-2991 GCA_045603885.1 Bacteroidaceae bacterium
CTTCTTGTCGGTCGCCACCTGCTCGCGGGTGTAGAGGCTCTTTATGTCAGCCCAGTCGGTCAGAATCATGCCGTCCCAGTTCAGGTCCTTTTTCAGCCACTGTGTGAGATACTCGTAGCTGGCATGCACAGGCACACCGTTGATGCTGCCAGAGTTCACCATTATAGTCAACGCTCCTGCCTTGATCGCATTTTTGAACGGCTCGAAATATTTCTCCCGGATCATGGCCGGCGACAGGTAGGCCGGTGTGCGGTCCTTACCGCTCCAAGGTGCACCATATCCCATATAGTGTTTCACGCTGGTAGCCACATGATATTTCCCGAGATGGTTGGGGTCGTCACCCTGATATCCTTTGATCTCCGCCTCCACCATCCGGCTGTTTACAATAGCGTCCTCGCCGAAGCTCTCCCAAATACGCGGCCATCGTGGGTCACGCCCCAGGTCGAGCACGGGATTATAGACCCACGGGCAGTTGGCGGCCCGGCTCTCGTATGCCGTTACCACGGCCATCTCGCGCGCCAATTCTATGTTAAACGACGCTCCGAGGTTGATCGGCTGCGGGAACAAGGTGCCCCCGGCCACGTATGTGGACCCGTGGTTGTTGTCAAGGCCGTAGATGTCGGGAATACCGAGATGCTCCATGGACTTTGCCTGAATCAGCCCGATCAGGTCGCACCACCGCTCCGGGGATATGGCGTATGTGGCGGGTGCGTTCAGGAACGAGCCCACCTTATATTTTGATATGACGGTGTCGATTGCCGCCTCATTGACTTCCCACACCGGCGGATTCTGCGACTTGGTGTTCCCGAAAGCATCGACGTTCAGCTCAAGCATCTGTCCCACCTTCTCATCTAACGTCATTCGCGAGAGGGTCTGCTCTATCTTATTCTCCAAATCCGCATCCCTCGGGATGGCCGGTTTCATATTCTGTGCTTGCGGCATAATAGAGAACAATGATAAAACTGCGATAAGACTCGTTTTTTTCATAGACTCGGTGTTATTATTTGCAAAATAAGCGATTTTTTTTTGCAGAATGCAAACATTTCGCCGTTTTTTCCCAAATCAGCAACAAATTTACAAAAAAAAACCTAATTTTGCATAAAAAAGCAGTGTCAATATGAAAGCTGTCGTAGATGACAAAATTCCCTATATAGGAGGTGAGATAGAAAAGTTGGTTGACGAGGTTGTGTATCTGCCCGGCGGTGCCATAGGGCCTGATGACGTGCGAGATGCCGACATCCTGATTGTCAGGACCCGTACGAAATGCAACAAAGCACTGCTCGACGGTAGCCTTGTGAGGCTGGTGGTAACCGCCACCATAGGTTTTGACCACATAGACACCGACTATCTTCGAGGCGCAGGCATAGATTGGACCAACTGCCCCGGCTGCAACGCCTCGTCGGTATGCCAATATGTCCACAACTCCCTGTTGGCGATGGATTGTTTGAGACCCGGCCTGACCGTAGGTGTTGTGGGTGTTGGTCACGTAGGCACACTTGTGGCTCAAGACTTAGAGAGCCTTGGCATGAACGTACTGCGATGCGACCCTCCCAAGGGCGAGAAATCGACGATGGAGGAAATCGCCAGGCATGCCGACATCATCACCTTCCACACCCCACTGACCCATGACGGTGAGTGCCCCACCTGGCACATGGCAGGCCGTGGGTTCTTCTCATCACTCAGACGCCGTCCGGTGGTTATAAACTCCAGCCGCGGCGGCGTGGTCGATGAGCTTGAGCTGCTGCGTGCCATGGAGACCGGACTTGTGAGGGCCGCGGTTATCGACACCTGGGAAAACGAGCCGGAGATAAATCCGGAGCTGTTAGACAAAGCCACTATCGCTACACCCCATATCGCCGGCTATTCCGCCGACGGTAAAGCCAACGCCACGAGGATGTCGTTGGAGGCGGTGAGCCGCTTTCTGAATAAAAGCCTCGCTATCGACGTCCTGCCGCCCCGGCTGCCAGAAGGATTCGCCTATGGGCCGGTTGCTCAAGGTCCGCTCAGGCTCTACGACCCGAGAGTTGACTCAGCGAACCTCAAACACGACCCGAAGCGCTTCGAGTGGCTTCGCGGCAATTACCCTCTCAGGCGGGAGAAATGACAAAATGTGCGTGTTGGAGTAGCCAGAGAGAATCCGACGGTGTCAATTTGTCAGTTGTGTCTTATTTGGCATGACTTTTGCATATATAATATACGGAAACAATTTAACAACATAAAAACAAAACATTATGAACATTAAACCATTAGCAGACAGAGTTCTTATTCTCCCGGCACCGGCTGAGGAGAAGACAATCGGTGGTATTATAATCCCCGACACAGCAAAAGAGAAACCGCTTCAGGGCGAGATTATCGCAGTGGGCAACGGCACGAAAGACGAGGAGATGCTCCTCAAAGTCGGCGATCAGGTTCTCTACGGCAAATACGCAGGTACAGAGCTTGAGCACCAAGGAGTGAAATATCTTATAATGCGCCAGTCCGATGTTCTGGCAGTGCTGGGATAAGTTTCAATTCATGTTAAATCGAAAACAATCAAAAATATTATATAGTTATGGCTAAAGATTTGAAATTCAACATAGAAGCCCGCGAACAGCTGAAGCAGGGCGTTGACCAGCTTGCAAACGCGGTGAAAGTGACACTCGGTCCTAAAGGACGTAACGTCATTCTCGAGAAGAAATTCGGCGCACCCCATATCACAAAGGACGGTGTGACAGTGGCAAAGGAGATTGAGCTTGCAGATCCGTTCCAGAACACAGGCGCCCAGCTTGTGAAGAGCGTGGCAAGCAAGACCGGCGACGATGCTGGCGACGGAACCACCACAGCCACAGTGCTTGCACAGAGCATTGTTGCAACCGGACTGAAAAACGTAGCTGCAGGCGCTAACCCTATGGATTTGAAACGCGGTATCGACAAGGCCGTGGCCAAGGTTGTTGAGAGCATCAAGGCTCAGAGCGAGACGGTCGGCGACAACTACGACAAGATTGAACAGGT
>JAZUMZ010000259.1:0-8085 GCA_045603885.1 Bacteroidaceae bacterium
AAAAGCAACAGCTGAATTGGGGTATGTTCATATCGGAACAGATGATGCTTAGAGGTCTTTCGTATGAAAAGATGGGAGAACTGTGTGGGTTTAGCAAGAATACGATTAAAAGCTGGTGCGAAAAAGGAGTTGTACCTCGGAGCAGAGAAATTCCTCGACATCAAATGCCGCCAGACAGGCATTTATCCTAAGCTCACCCTTCTCGTGGCCACATGCCGCGGCCTGAAACTCCACGGAGGAGCAACCGAGGAGACGATGAAAGACTTTAACCTTGAGGCTCTGACCAACGGATTCGGAAACCTCGACCGCCATACAGAGAACCTTCAGAAATGGGGACAGACGGTGCTTGTGGTGCTCAACAGATATGGAGACGACCACGAAGAGGAGATACAGGCAGTCATCAAGCACTGCGCCGAGAAGCTCAACTCACGCTGCGTAGTCAACAACGCTTTTGCCGAGGGAGGCAAGGGAGCTGAAGACATGGCTCGCAACGTAGTGGAGTTGATCGAGCAGCAACCTTCAACCTCAATTCCTGATGCAATCTATTCCACCGACGGAAGTATGACGATAAAAGAGCGGATTGAGGCTGTATGCAAGAAGATCTACAGGTCGGCTAATGTTGAGTTCAGCTCTGCCGCGCTCAACCTTCTCAAGCGAGTAGAGCAAGATCCTCACTACAAGCCGTTCCCTGTTTGCGTGGCAAAGACTCAGTATTCGTTCACCGACAACCCTAAACTTCACGGTGCACCGGAGAACTTCACCATCACCATCCGTGAAATTGTAATCAACCGCGGCTCTGGCTTTATAGTGGCTGTGGCTGGCGACATGATGCGTATGCCCGGACTGCCTAAGCAGCCGGCTGCGATGCGAATTGACGTGGTGGATGACAAGATTGTGGGACTCAGCTAAGCAAACATGACAAAAAAGACAAATATTGCAGTTTTGATGATGCTGTCCATGCTTTTCACAACATGGACAGTGTCTGCACAGGTCAACAACGACGAGATAGACATAGAGGGCAAAATCAACCCCGTGCCAGCCACAACCGAAGAGGCAGAGCCTTTGGCAGTGCCGGAGGATAACGAGCGTACATTCCGTGAGGCCGTGAACTGGGATACATGGGAATACAAACTCAACAGCCGGCTGTCAACACTTGCGGGTGAGGCTAAACGTAGCAAGTACTCAACAGGCATTTGCGTGTATGACCTCACCGGCGACTCACTACTGTTCGAGTTCAACTCACAGAAACGTTTCCGCCCTGCGTCAACACAGAAGTTGCTCACAGCAATCTCAGCGCTCGACCTGCTTGGTAAAGATGCCAAATACACCACAAGCGCATACGTGAGCGGAAAAATCAGCCGCGACCAGATCATACATATCGAGGAGCGCAAAGTTGAGGAGGAAGTGTTCAGTGAGACACTTGGAGAGATGGTCACCACGACAATAACAGTCTATGACACCACCTCCACTTACAAGAATGTGCTTCACGGCAACATTTATGTCAAGGGTACGTTCGACCCGCTGTTCTCAACAGAAGACTTACGTGAGATGGCTATGGCCATCGGCAAGCTCAACTTTGAGGAGATCGACGGGGAATTGATTGGCGACATCAGCATGAAAGACTCATTGGTGTTCGGTAAAGGGTGGTGCTGGGACGACATGCCGTCATCCTATGTGCCATGGCTCTCGCCTCTGCTCTTCAACGAGGGAGAGAGACTGAACTCCAAGGCCGACGTGTATATGAGCCATCCCGACACCTACTTCCTCAGCATTCTCGCAGACGACCTGCGCCAGAAAGGTAAAGACATAAGACCGTCTCAGATCAGACTTAGTTATCAGAAGACTGACGCTGAGCGCGGGAAACAGGTCTATAGCAAGACCCACACCGTTGAGGACGTGCTGCAGAGGATGATGAAACGCAGCAACAACCAGTTTGCGGAGTCTATGTTCTACCTCATCGGATATAACAACGGTAAAAATCCGAATCCCACCACAGCCGACGACTGCGCTGAACGTATTTTTGACGTTATGCGCCGTGCCGGATGTAGCGAGGTTGAGGAGACCGCCATTGCCGACGGCAGCGGACTTTCTCTCTACGACTATGTAACCCCCGTCAACGAGGTGATGTTGCTCAGACACGCCTATCACAACAAGCACATCTACGAGCCTCTGTACATGTCACTCCCTATCGCCGGGTTTGACGGCACACTCGAGAACAGGATGAAGACCGGGGCAGCCCAGGGCAACGTACACGCAAAGACCGGCACCGTCAGAGGTGTCTCCACTCTTGCCGGTTATGTGAGGGCATCCAACGGCAACATGCTTGCTTTCTCCATCATGAACAACGGAGTGTCATCGTCGGCCGTGGGCAGGGCCTATCAGGACCGTGTATGCCAGGCACTGGCAAAATAAAAAACATTGGCCTAATGAGGCGAATGAGGCCTAATGAGCCAAATGGGGCTAATGAGCCCAATAGGCCCAATAAGCCTAATGAGCCTAATAAGCCTAATAAGCCCATGAGGCCCATAAGGCTTATAAGGCCTATAAGGCCTATAAGGCCCATTCGACCCATAAAAATCTTAAAAACTCTATAACAATGCAAGAAATCAGGAACATTGCCATCATCGCCCACGTGGACCACGGAAAGACCACGTTGGTTGACAAGATGCTTATGGCCGGAAACCTCTTCCGTGAGAACCAACAAACCGGCGACTTAATTCTGGATAACAACGAACTCGAGCGAGAGAGAGGAATCACAATTCTTTCGAAGAACGTATCCATAAACTACAAAGGAGTAAAAATCAACGTAATAGACACTCCAGGACATAGCGACTTCGGAGGCGAGGTTGAGCGCGTGCTCAACATGGCCGACGGATGTATACTCCTTGTCGATGCGTTCGAAGGGCCTATGCCTCAAACACGCTTCGTGCTACAGAAAGCACTGGAGATCGGGTTGAAGCCCGTGGTTGTAGTCAACAAGGTTGACAAGCCCAACTGCAGGCCAGAAGAAGTCTATGAGATGGTGTTCGACCTCATGTGCAATCTCAATGCGACTGAGGACCAGCTGGATTTCCCCGTGGTTTACGGATCTGCCAAACAAGGATGGATGAGTGAGGATTGGGCACAACCAACCGACAACATCGAATATCTTTTAGACACAATCATAAACACCATCCCTGCCCCAACCGTGCTTGAGGGAACAGCCCAGATGCTCATAACGTCACTCGATTACTCAACCTACACAGGTCGAATCGCTGTGGGACGTGTTCACAGAGGCACGCTTAAAAGCGGCATGAACGTGACAATAAGCCACCGGGACGGAACACAGGAGAAGACAAAAATCAAAGAGTTGCACACATTCGAGGGTATGGGCCACAGAGCGACCGACAGCGTTAGCAGCGGCGACATCTGCGCCGTCATCGGTCTCTCCAACTTTGAGATCGGCGACACCCTCTGCGACTTTGAAGAGCCTGAGGCTCTCCCCACTATCAGCATCGACCAGCCTACAATGTCAATGCTCTTCACTATCAACAACTCGCCCTTCTTCGGCAAGGAAGGTAAGTTCTGCACCTCAAGGCATATAGCCGACCGCTTGTCGAAAGAGTTGGAGAAGAACCTCGCGCTTCAGGTTGAGCAGAAAGATGACACCACCGACCAGTGGATTGTCAGCGGACGTGGAGTGCTACACCTCTCTGTGCTCGTAGAGACGATGAGGCGTGAGGGATATGAGCTTCAAGTGGGTCAGCCGCAGGTAATCTACAAGGAGATAAACGGCGAGAAATGCGAGCCCATAGAAGAGCTGACCATCAACGTACCCGAGGAATTCGCGTCGAAGATGATAGACATGGTTACAAGGCGTAAGGGCGAGATGACAGCCATGGAAGCCCAGGGAGACCGTACTAACATAGAGTTCGAGATTCCTTCGAGAGGAATTATCGGTCTGAGGACCAACGTATTGACCGCCAGTCAGGGAGAAGCAATCATGGCCCACCGATTCAAGAACTACCAGCCTTATAAGGGCGACATGAACAGGCGCACCAACGGCTCAATGATTTCAATGGACACCGGCACGGCTGTGGCATACGCCATCGACCACCTTCAAGACCGCGGTAAGTTCTTTATATTCCCCCAGACCGAGGTCTATGCAGGAATGGTTGTTGGAGAGCACGTACACGAGAACGACCTCGTCATCAACGTGACAAAGACCAAACAGCTTACCAACGTCAGGGCATCGGGAACCGACGAGAAAGCCCGCATCATTCCGCCTATTGAGCTCTCGCTCGAAGAGGCACTTGAATACATCAAGGAGGACGAATATGTGGAGGTGACACCTAAGAGCATGAGAATCAGAAAAATAATACTCGACCACTTAGAGCGAAAACGCGCGAATAAAGAGTAAAATAAGTGAAAAGTGAAGAGTGAAAAGTAAACTAAGAACTAAAAATAATATCCTATGAAAAAACTCCTTTTCTCAGCCATGATGTTCATGGCTTCGACATTCGCATTTGCAGATGAGGGTATGTGGATGATCTGCAACCTGTCTGCAAAGACCGACTCTGTGCTGAAAAGCATGGGACTGGAATTGACACACGATCAGATTTACAATGCAGACCACCCTGCGCTAAACGACGCAATCGTCCAATTCGGAGGATTCTGCTCAGGTGTGGTTGTCAGCAACGACGGACTGGTGTTCACAAACCACCACTGTGGCTACGGCTCCATTCAAGACCACTCCACTCCGCAGCATGACTACCTCAAGGACGGTTTCTTCGCCAAGAAACTTGAAGACGAGCTTCCCAACGAGGAGCTGTATGTGGATTTCCATATCGGCACCACCGATGTGACCGACAGAATTATGAGCTATGTCACCCCCGACATGGACTACAAGAGGCGCAACGAGGTGATCGACTCGCTGACCACAGTCATAACCGAAGCCATCGACGATCCAGAGAACGGAATCCATTCATCAGTGGTGCCTTACTATAAAGGCAGCAAATATTATCTCAGTGTTTACCTGAAATACAGCGACGTGAGACTTGTGTTCGCTACGCCGTCATGTCTCGGAAAACACGGTGGTGACACAGACAACTGGATGTGGCCGCGCCAGACCTGCGACTTCTCTGTGTTCAGGATTTATGCCGGCAAGGACAACAAGCCGGCAGAGTACAGCAAGGACAACGTGCCCTTCCACCCCAAACGCTATGCGGTGGTCAGCACTCAGGGTTACAAGCCCGGTGATTTCTGCATGACTTTCGGCTACCCTGGCTCTACAGAGCGCTATCTCAGCAGCTACGGAATCATACACACTGTGGAATGCGAGAACAAGCCACGCATAACCGCCCGCGAGGCAAAGCAGGAGGTAATGAGGAATGCCATGAATTCGAGCGACGCTCTCAGAATCATGTACTCGTCAAAATATGCACAAAGCTCAAACTACTGGAAGAACGCCATCGGCCAGAACAAGGCGCTTGAGGAGCTCCATGTGGTGGCAGAGAAGCAGGCTTTGGAGAGGGAGATTATGGATTGGGTTGCACAAAAGCCTGAGCGTCAGGCAAAATATGCAGGAATCCTCGACTCCCTTAAAGTGTGTTACGAGCGTCAGACGAATGCCGACTTCGCTTCCACTATGTGGGAGGAGTGCTTCTATTCAGGCAGCGACATACTGTGTTTCGCAATCAACCAATTCCTCGGAATCATGAAGAGCGACAAGCCCAACATTAAGAAAGCAGTGGAGAAGGCTTACCGGGACATCGACATATCAACCGACAAGAAACTCTTCATCACATCTCTCAAATGCTACATGGAGAACGTTGGTGAGGAATACCTGCCTGAGTTCTTCGGCACCATAAAAACGGATTTCGACGGAGACATCGAGGCTTATGCCGATTTCGTCTATTCCAACACAATTCTCACCAAGCCAGAGGAGCTGAAGAAGAAAGATGACCTCACAGAGTACCTCCGCGAGGATCCTATGTTCAACGTGGCTCTCAATGCTATTCTTAAGCTCTATGGAATGTATGGGGACGACAGCGAGAAGGAATACGAGCGCTTGCTTGGCGACGCACAGAGGGAGATGAACACAGACAAGGAATATTATCCCGACGCAAACTTCACATTGCGTATGAGCTACGGAAAAGTTGCCGGTTACACAACCAATGAGGGTACCGTTTACAAATGCTTCACACCGGCACAGTCAATCATCGACAAATATGAGAAGCAGGGCGACAACCCCGACTATGAGCTTATAGAGCCGGTTTACAAGTGGATGAAGAACAAGAAATACGGAAAGAAATATCTTGACAAGGACGACAAAGACATGCACCTCTGCTTCCTGACCGACAACGACATCACCGGAGGAAACTCCGGCTCAGGCATGTTCGACGGCAAAGGGCGCCTTATCGGACTGGCCTTCGACGGGAACTGGGAAGCCATGTCGGGCGACATCCTTTTCGACGACAGACTCCAGCGTACAATCGGAGTGGACATACGTTTCGTGCTTGCCGTGATTGAGAAATATGGCGGTGGCAAGAGACTCATAAAGGAACTCACTCTAGAGTAATCACCTGAATACGTATTCCGAGAGCGCCTTAGTCACACAAAGACAATTCGTTTAATTTGATTAATTCGCCGTTAATATGAACAGACTCATCCTTGCTACGGCTGCGCTGATGATTTCAGCCTCATCATTCGCCAACAACACCAAGAGCATCGTCTCTGTGGAGATTGGCAGGACTGAACAGCAGACTACCCCGTCGGTATGTACGACCAACTCAAGCGTGATGGGCACAAAACTCAACTGCGCTGCGAGCGGCTCATTCGAGACTGCGCTTTCCAACCGCACGGTAGTACTCTACTCCGTCAATCCGTCGAGTGGGAAATACTCCACAGCAAACTACCTGACACCCTACGGTCATTACTTCACCGTGGCTGGACTGGCTGTGTCGGGCGCAAATAAAAACCGCGCCATCGCCTCTGCCTTTGAGCCAGGTAAAGGATTCAGCGTCACCACAATAGAGGGAAAGACAGAGGAAGGCGTCACATACACTTGGAAGCAGGCGTTCGTCAACACATCTACCGCCGACACACTTGAGTTCCACTTCGAGATGGTTGTCGGAGAAGAGCAGAAGGTGCTGTCCGACCTGCCAGCCTTCAACCACAGGCCCGACAGGATGGACTCTTGGATTGCCAAGCCCTATGTTCAGATAAACGATGAGAACGGAGAGACCAACAACTGCGTGCAGGCAGCTCCTGGCGACAATGTGACCATAGGCCTGAGGCCGCGAGAGGAAGGCACGTCCATCAAATTCAGCGTGAAGAACCCTGCTGGCAATTCTGTAAGGCTCACCAGGGAAGAGGACTTCACAATGGAGGGAGTAAGCAAGGAAAATGCCGGCTCCTACACCGTCACCATGATTTGCACATACTCCGACGACAAAAAGAAATCACAGGTCGTGTCGTTCTATCTTGACGTACAGGAGCACCAGGGTGAGCCCTACAACTGGAAAGAGCACACCCCCTACTGGAGCTACGACTTCCGCGACGAATACCCCAATGGATTTCCCAAGCCTACAAAAGTCCACAACTTCAAGAAAAAAGACGGCACTGCCGCCAATGTCGTGAACGGAGAATGGTGGAGCGTGTTCTGGGGTGACAACCTTAACAGCGCGGTTGGAGGAAACGACTACAACGCCATGACCAACATGATGAAAAAATATGACGTGGACTTCGCTTACATACGCGATGAGATGGGCTGGCCCCCAGATATCAACGCACGCCAAGGTTGGAAGTCATTCGTTTACATCTTCGGTTCCGGACTGGCCAACGACAACGAGTCGAACACAACCGAGGGAGGATACCAGAGCCACACCGGCAGCTTCTTTGCCAACATCGGCGTGAATTTCTGAGCCACAGACGGTGGGTTTCTCCGCTTTTTTCAGTATCTTTGCACCCGTTTTCAATATGGACGAAAAGGCAACGATACTGATACTGCGACCCACAGACCACTGGGGAATAGTGACGGCTGAGCTGAGGCGCGTGCCTTCGCTCGGCCAAGTCGGATCGTAGCCATGTCGTTCTGTGAGCCAA
>JAZUMZ010000260.1:0-1803 GCA_045603885.1 Bacteroidaceae bacterium
AGTTAATAATGTATAATAATTTGATTTTTCTCAGTAACCCAGTCAACGGAGCTCAACTGTTAATGCAGTTAACATTATGGACTTTTTCAGTGGGCTCCGATAAGGCACAGGCTGGCGACTTCAGCCTGATGGCGGACAGTACGGCACAGGCGTATGAGGATGATGCAAGCCGCAAGGCAAAGGAGAAAATCACTTCGTCGGCTGCTGCATACAACAACCTCAACACGACTTTGGGAGGCTTCTATCAGAACGACCAGAGCCGTGAGAACGAGGAACTGCGACAGCGTGTAGCAGAACTGGAGGAAAGGGCCAATGAGTTTCAGAACCCGAAAAGCACCGTTGATGAACAGTTGGAACTGATGGAAAAGTCGTACCAGATGGCTGCAAAGTATATGCCGGGCGGTACTCAACAGCAGGGGCAGGCTGTTACGTCAACATCGGGCGACAAGGTGCAGGTGACTCCCGTGAGGAACGTGCAGAAGTCTGTGGTGTCTGCTTTGCAGCAGGAACAGGGCAACGAGGAATTTATGTCAGACTATTCCGTGGAGCGAAACATGGCTTTCAATACTGCCGTCGGCATCGTATCGGCACTCGACAAGAACACCATTTCAGCCTGCATCTATGGCAATCAGACCGTCACTGACGGACAGAAGGTAAGGCTCAGACTGTTGGAGCAGATGCGTGTGGGTGACATCATCATCCCTACCAACTCCGTAGTGACTGGCTCAGCAAGGATCACTGGCGAACGTCTGGGCATCGGCATCACCTCGATAGAGTATGCAGGTAGCATCTACAATGTGAAGCTGAATGTGTATGACACTGACGGACAGGAGGGTATCTTCATCCCTGCTCGATGGAACTGAATGCCGCCAAGGAGGTTGCCGCCAACATGGGTACGTCAATGGGCAGCAGTATCAATATCTCCAGTGATGCAAAAGCGCAACTGGCATCGGACTTAGGCAAGGGGCTGATACAGGGAACGAGCCAGTATATTGCCAAGAAGATGCGAACCGTCAAGGTACACCTGAAGTCCAACTACCGTGTCATGCTCTATGCAGACAAGCAATAGTCAACCAAGTAACAACCAATCCATTTATTCACAAACAAAAATCTGTATGACAATGAAGAAAGTTTTTTCTGTTTTCGCCCTGATGATGGGCATGGTGTCTGTGGCTACGGCTCAGACAAGTAACAACACGGGTGACCTCTTTGAAGGCTATACCAAGAAGATCACCTACGACCGCATGATACCCCCTCACGGGCTGGAGGTGACGTTTGACAAGACCTGTCACGTCATTTTCCCTGCCGCCATCGCCTACGTGGATTTAGGCTCAGCCAACATCATTGCCGGAAAGGCTGACGGTGCGGAGAACGTCATCCGTGTGAAAGCCGCCAAGCGTGGTTTCAAGGGCGAGACGAACATGAGCGTCATCACCGAGGACGGTGCCTACTATAGTTTTAATGTGAAGTATGCCCGTGAGCCTCGCATCCTCAATGTGGAGATGACGGACTTCATCCACGATGGGGAGGCGGTGAACCGTCCGAACAACTCCATGAACATCTACCTGAAGGAACTCGGCTCGGAGAGTCCCGTACTGGTGCGACTGGTGATGAAAAGCATCTGGAAGGAAAACAAGCGTCGTGTGAAGCACATTGGCAGTAAGAGCTTCGGCATCCAGTTTCACATGAAAGGCATCTACACCCACAACGGGCAGCTGTACTTCCACACGGAAATCAAGAACACGAGCAACGTGCCCTTCGACGTGGACTATATCACGTGGAAGATCGTGGATAAGAAGGTGG
>JAZUMZ010000261.1:0-2807 GCA_045603885.1 Bacteroidaceae bacterium
CTGCTCGGCGGAGTATTTCTTATTATACATCAACGGCAGCTCCACATTCTCCACAGCCGTGGTTTTGGGAAGCAGGTTGTAGTTCTGAAACACAAAGCCAATCTTACGGTTGCGGAGTTTCGCACGCTGTGCTTTAGACATCTTCCTTACCGGCGTGCCATCGAGAATGTACTCGCCGTCAGTTGGTGTGTCAAGACAGCCCAGCTGATTCAGCAATGTGGATTTTCCGCTTCCCGAAGTGCCCTGTATAGTTACGAACTCACCCTCGTGAATCTTGAAACTCACTCCACGAAGTGCTTTCACAACCTCATCACCTACCTTGAAGTATCGCTTCACATTCTGAAGCTCTATGACGACCTTTCCCTCTTCCATCTTATTATTAACTGAAGTTATGTAAGTTAAATTGGGAGTTAAATTGGGAGTTAAAATGGAGGTTAACTCCCAATAGCTGAATTGTTAATATTAACTTTTGGATTACCTTGGTCCTCCGCTTGGTCTGCCTCCCTGGCCTCCGCTGCTGCCTTGGCCTCCGCTTTCTCCGCTCTTTTTCTTATTTGAGCCGGGACGGCGTGGCATGAACGGGTTGTTGTCGCCTTGCTGCTCGTTGTCGCCTTGCTCTTGCAAGAGATTGAACTCAGTGATAATCTCGTCTCCGGCTTTCAGGCCTGACTTGATCTCTGTGAATGTCCCGTTGGTGGAGCCGGTCTCCACGGCTATTGCCTTAAACACGTTGCCGTCTTTTTTCCATACTTTCTTCTCTCCCTGACAGTCCTCAATGCTCTCTCCGTCGAGGAGCAGGGTCTCGTTGGGGCTGAACCGAAGGGCTTTTGAGGGGATTGAGAGTACGTCGTATTGCTCCATTGTGAAAATAGTCACATTCGCGGTCAGTCCCGGTTTGAGTTTCAAGTCGTCGTTAGGCGCCGAAATGACAACCTCGTAGGTTACGACATTGCTCTCTGTCGTTGCTTCCTGGCGCACCTGGGTCACCTGCCCGTTGAACACATCGTCGGGATATGCATCGACAGTGAATGTGACGCGCTGTCCTTCTTTCACGCCGCCAATGTCCGCCTCATCGACTTTTGCTATGACGCGCATGTCAGTAAGGTCTTGCGCTAAAATAAACAGGGTAGGGGTGGTCATGGCTGCAGCCACGGTCTGACCTTCCTCCACTTCTTTGCTCAGAACCACTCCGTCGATGGGTGAGGTGATGGTGGCATATCCCAGGTTGGTGCTTGCTTTCGACACATTTTGTTTCTGAACCTCAACCTGGTTGCGTGCCTGCGATGCCTCGCTCACGCTCTGGTCGTAGGCCAGGCGCGCTTTGGTCAGACTCTCCTGTGCGTTGTTGTAGGAGCTTTTCGATGCGTTGTAGCTCTGTTGCGCGCTGTTCAGACTTTGCTGTGCGTTGTTCAGGCTCTGGACTGCGTTGTTATAGCCTTGCTGTGCGTTGTTGAGAGAAGACTGCGCCTGCTCGTAGTCGTTGGCTGAGATCAGGCCTTTCTGGAACAGGGTGCTGTAACGCTGCATGTTCGACTGGGCAATATCCACCTCTTTTTTAGTGTACTCCACATTTTTGCGCGCATATTCCACGTTTTTGCGTGCCATGTCGAGATTTCCCTGCGACAGGTTCAGGTCTTTACCCGCGAGCTCCAGGTTGCTGACAACCACATCCACGTTTTTGGCAGCCGCATCTATGCTGCGGTTCTGGTAGTTGGACGAGCTGACGGCACTCGATAAGTTGCTTTCTGCTGAAACCAGCTCTGAGCTGAGGTTTGTGCGGTCCAGCTCTGCCAGGATGTCGCCTTTGTGGACATAGCTGTTGTAGTCCACGTAAATCTTACTGATTATACCTGATACCTGTGTACCTACCTCCACTTTCGTCACAGGCTCAATTGTACCTGTGGCAGTGATGCTTGTGGAAATGTCCTGACGCTCCACCTTTGCTGTGGAATAGGTCACTTTCTGCTCGTTCTGACAAGCCGAAACCATCAGGACGGTCGTTGCGATTATTGCGCTTTTCAGTATTTTATTCATCATATATCTTGTTTTACTAACAGTCTAACATCTAATAACTAACAACTCCCCCTATTACAGCCTCATCTCATACCCCTCGTAGAATCTCAGCATGGCGAGGTTCAACAGGGCGGTGTATTTTGCCTGAAGCAGGGATTGCTTGGCCTGTATAAGGTTGTTTTTACCTGTGATGAGCTCGGCAATGTTTTTAAGCCCGACCGAGAATTGTGCGTCGAGAAGCTCCCAACTTGCCTCCTGGCTTTTCAGGTTTGACTGTGCGTATTTGTACTGCTGCTGTGCGTTATGCGCGTTCAGCCAATAGGTCTCTATCTGTGCGAATAATTCCTGACGGGCGTTTTGCAAATCCAGCTCGCTCGATTGTAAAGACAGGTGGGCCTTGCTCAGATTCGTCTTGTTCTGGCGCCCGTCGAAAATAGGCACAGACACCGTCAGCCCGATGGTGTTGTTCATGTTGTTTTTCAGTTGCTTGAACAAAGCGTCGTCGCTTGCGCTGCTGTTGCTGCTGCCTACGCCTGCAGTTAAACTCACTGTGGGGTAGTAGCCTCTGCGCGCGATGTTGACATCCAATTTTGACGCCTCGACATTCATGTTCGCCTGCTGAATCTCCGGACGGTTAGCCGAAGCCAGTTGATACACCTCCTCTTTTGACGGAAGGGTCTCCAACACCCTGGCATCATCAATCTCAGGGGTCTCGACGTCGAAATTGTCGAGCATCACCAGCTCCAGCAGCTGCTTCAGCTGCAGTTTGGTGTTTGACAACGCCACCTCTGAGT
>JAZUMZ010000262.1:0-5196 GCA_045603885.1 Bacteroidaceae bacterium
AAAACTACAATTTCCATCCGGGATAAATCATAAATCTAAGTTTGTAAGAATGTCTTGGCAAAAGAGATGTTTATTTCTCTGCGTATTTTTTATATTTTGCCTCCATTTCCGGCTGCTCCAGGTTGTGGTAGCATACATACATCTGATAGCCCCACTGGTCAGACTGGTCGGGATAGTCAGCCTCTGCCTTCTTATAGAAGACCAGTGCTTTCTCTAACCAAGGCATACGGATAGACTTGTCTGTAAAATTATTGTTGGCATATTTGGCTGCTGATGTGCCGGCTCCCATCACAAACTCAATGTGTCCCGGACATTTTTCATCGCCTGACGCAAATGCTTCGTATGCCTGGTCGAATTTCTCTGTGTTGAAGAGAGATACAGCCTTGAAATAGTAAGGGTACCAAACATTGTCGTACATGTTTCCATTCTCGTCACGAACAGGTGTTGATCCATCCTCTTGACGCTGAATCAGCACGTCGCAGATCTCGATAGTTTTTGCGTAATCACGGTTGTTGATTGCCTCTTGCGCAAGGTTAATTCCAAAGATGTTTGTCTGTTTGAAATTATCAAAACCGTATTGCAAATACTGTTGGTGAGCAGCCTCGTCACCCTTTTCTTTGGCTATGTTTATAAGTTCCTGACAAGCGAGAGCTCCATTTGATGACTGAAGACCTTCTTTCATAAGTTCCTCAATTTTTGCTTTGTCGCCATTCATGCCTTTAAGGGCTGTGGCATATACGAAAGCAGCGTCTTTGTAATTCTTATCAGTGTTTTTGAGATCCTCATCTGCGAAAAGAGGTGATTCAAATGCGTTGTAATATGCTTCCATCATCTCTACTGCCACAGCAGGCTCTGTGTAAACGAATTGCGTGGCACCTACATACAGGTTTGCACGGCTGGCGTTAGCATTTGTCTGAACCCAAACTTTTTGTAACTCAAACTCTTTTTCTTTCAACGGGAGTTTGCCTTTTTCATTGGGTGTCTGTATTAATGTGAAATATTTTTCGCATGCATTGACAATATTCTTCTCAGTCATAAAGAAAGCTTTCATGTCAGAGAATTTATTGCCGTTTGCCTGATATTCCATGAGCATTTTAACGCGGTCGTTAGCATAAGATTTTATAACCCATTCCCATGTTTTATGGTTTTCAGCGGTCTCCGGGTTATCTTTCGCTTCCATTGCAAGTTGTTTAACCTCAGCCCATTTGTCGGCTGGCAATTGATTTAAATCAGTTACTCCATAAGTGATGTTGTCAATCTTCTTCAAATTGGCTTTTTGAGCAAATGCTTGTACGGAAAATGTACCTATAGCAAGAGCTAAAATAATTTTTTTCATAATTGGTTGATTTAGAAGTTTAACAATTTATTAATTTGTTTCATTTGATTCAGGTGTCTCATTGTATTCTACTTCAGATTGAATTTCATCCACTTCGTCACTTGACTCAACTTCCTCAACATGTTCCACTTTGCACACGCTACTAATGACATCATTTCTCTTCTTAATGTTAATGAGAGAGACTCCTTGCGTGTTTCTACCCATTATTCTGACGGAGTTAAGAGCGAGACGTATAGCTACGCCACTCTTATTGATAATCATAAGATCGTCATTGTCCGTTACTGATTTTATGGCTATTAATTTTCCGGTTTTTTCCGTTACGTTAAGCGTACGAACACCTTTTCCGTCTCTTTTGGTCAGTCTGTAGTCTTCCAGTGCTGAACGTTTACCATAACCATTTTCACTGACAACTAAAATGCTTTGCAAGAACGCAGACTCATTTGTACTTTCGTTTGTGGATACTTCTTCTATCTGATTGTCTTCGCTTACCGTATCAATTTCTTCACTGATTTGAGTGTCATATACTTCCTGGTCAGTTTCTTCAACAGACTGCGCGTCAAGTTCATCCCATTGGTCTTCTGTCAAGGCTTGGTTACACTGCATAACCAGCATTCCGATTGCCTCATCATCTTCACCGTCAAGCTTCATTCCTCTAACTCCCATGGAGTTACGTCCCTGAACTCTCACATTATTTTCATTGAACCTGATTGCCTTGCCATTTTTGTTTGCTATTATAATGTCATCATTACCAGTTGTAAGCTGTACATCTATGACTTCATCATTCTCGAGAAGTTTAATTGCGATAAGTCCGTTGTTTCTGGGCCTTGAGTAATCCACAAAGCGTGATTTCTTCACTTTTGCGTTTTTTGTGCAGAAAATAAGATTGTGGTGCTTTACAAAATCACTGTCATTGAGATCCTTAATACATAAAAATGCTGTTGCTTTATCATCAGATTCAATATTAAGCAAGTTCTGAACAGCACGTCCTTTGAATGTCTTATTTCCCTCAGGTATGTTATAAACTTTCATCCAGAAGCACTTACCCTTAGTCGTGAAGAACATCATAGTATTGTGGGTTTGAGCAGGGAATATGTACTCTATAAAATCCTGGTCTCTTGTTGACCCGCCTTTTGCTCCCATTCCACCTCTTGCCTGGGTTCTGAATTCAGCCAAAGGTGTTCTTTTGATATAGCCAAGGTGTGATATTGTTATTACAACTTGTTCGTTAGGATAAAAATCCTCAGGATTGAAGCTCTCGCTTGCTGTATAGTCCACTTCAGTTCTCCTGTCGTCTCCCCATTTGTTTTTTACCTCAAGCAACTCGTCTTTCATAACTTTCTTGCACAATTCCGGGTCATTCAAGATTGAGTCAAGATATTGGATGAGTTTTTGCAGTTCCTCGTACTCTGCATGTAACTTATCCTGCTCAAGGCCAGTAAGTTGTCTTAACCTCATCTCAACAATTGCCTTTGCCTGAATATCATCAAGGTTGAATCGAGCCTTAAGATTCTCTATAGCTTCTTGAGGTGATTTTGCGGCTCTGATGATGTGAACGACTTCGTCAATGTTGTCTGATGCTATAATAAGTCCTTCAAGAATGTGGGCCCTTTCCTCTGCTTTACGCTTGTCGTATTTAGTTCTCCTTATGGTCACTTCATGTCTGTGACTTATGAAATATTTGATGCATTCTTTCAGTGATAGGAGTTTTGGCCTTCCGGAATTGTTGTCGGAAGCACCAACCAATGCGATACAGTTTACACTGAAACTGGACTGCAAGTCGGTTAGCTTATAGAGCTTGTTGAGAATAACATTGGCATTAGCCTCCCGTTTAACATCAATTACGATCCTCATGCCCTCGCGGTCAGACTCGTCGTTGACATTGCTGATTCCCTCAATCTTCTTTTCGTTGACTAAATCCGCTATTCTTTTAATGAGTTCGGCTTTGTTTACATTGTATGGAATTTCATGAACAACTATTTTTTCGTGTTGCCCTTCATTCTCAATCTCAGACTTTGAACGTATGACTATCCTGCCTCTTCCGGTTTCATACGCCTCCTTAACACCGTCTATGCCGCAGATTATACCTCCGGTCGGAAAATCGGGGGCCTTGATGTATTGCATCAGGCCATCTGTGTTAATGTCAGGGTTGTCAATCATTGCCACACATCCGTCTATCACTTCCGCAAGGTTGTGAGTCGGGACGTTTGTTGCCATACCAACAGCGATACCCGTCGCACCGTTTACAAGCAGATTGGGTATTTTTGTAGGCAGGACCTTAGGTTCTTTTAATGAACCGTCGAAATTGTCCTCAAAGTCAACAGTGTCTTTATATAGGTCATCCATCATAGCCTCGCCTATACGATTAAGCCTGGCTTCGGTATATCTCATGGCAGCAGCTCCGTCACCGTCAACGGATCCGAAGTTTCCTTGTCCGTCAACCAAACAATATCTCATTGCCCAGTCTTGTGCCAATCTTACGAGTGCTCCATATACTGACGAATCTCCATGTGGATGATATTTTCCTAAGACGTCACCTACAATTCTGGCACATTTTTTGTATGGTTTGTCATAGGTGTTTCCCAATTCCATCATTCCGTAAAGTATTCTTCTGTGGACTGGTTTAAACCCATCCCTTACATCAGGCAAGGCTCTTGAGACAATAACTGACATGGAATAGTCAATATATGACTTTTTCATGCTTTCATTAATGTCCACCTTGATAATTCTGTCTTGTTCTGTAACTTCTAACATTATATTATACTTTAAAATTTATTGTAAAGTTAGCATTTTTTTTCCAGATAAACAAAAATAAAAAAAAAAAATGTCTAATTTTTAATAAATAAAAAAGCTAAAACTGGATTTTTGGCACTTGAGAGCGTCATATTTGCGTTTTGTGTTGAATTTCGACTATTATTTGTCAGAGCCGCATGTTGCCCACACGAAGTTGTTTGGGGCTAAAAATTGAGAAAAGAAGTTTTGGATATCTTCACCACTTGCCTGTTTGATATGTTCAAGAGTATGTTTTATATTATGATCCCTTTCCCTATCGGCCATGTTCTTTATATAATGTTGCGGGAATGAGAAATTGTTTTCATATATCCTGTTATAATAGCCAGATAAATATTTTTTTACATTTTCCAGTTCCATATCGTCAACAACCTTCTCTGAAAGTCTGATTAATTCATTCTTTGTTTCCTGAATAACTTTGTCCATTAATTGGGTTGTGGTTTCAGTCTTTATGATGATAAAGCTATTGAATGGGGTGTGCATTAGAGATGAGTTGATGCCATAAGTATAACCTTTTTCTTCCCTAATGTTTTTCATAAGCCTACTTCCAAAATACCCGCCAAGAATAATATTCGCAAGTATAAGATGTGATCTGTCATTTCCTGTCAGCTTGGGTAATTTGCATCCTGCATATAGTGCTGATTGGATTGTTGGCCTTTCCATGGAAGATTTAAAACTTTTCCCACGTACAAATTCCACATTATCAGGATAGTATTCAATTTTATTCCTGCATTGATTAATACCCCATTGTTCTTCTCCAAATTTTCCAGCAATATTGTTAATGGTGTCATCATCGAATCCTCCGGAAACTAAAATGTCACAATTACCGTTATAAACATTATTGGTGAAATAATCGTTCAAATCTTCTATTGAAAGGGACTCAAGGGATTCTGGGTTCTCAAATCTGCCAAGAGGATGCACTGTCCCAAACATCTTTTCGAAAAGCAGTCTTTTTGCTCTTTCTTTGACTTTATCCATCTTCATTGCATAAGAAGCATAAAGTTGCTGTTTGAGGATTAAAAATAGTTCTTTGTTGAAAAGAGGATATGTGAAAAAATCCTTGACAATGTCAG
>JAZUMZ010000263.1:0-5743 GCA_045603885.1 Bacteroidaceae bacterium
AATGAAGACCTCTGTTACGAGGGTTTTTTCGGTAAAATGGGCGCACCTGCAAGATTTTGTGTCACCAAATAAAACAAAAACACGCTATCGCCAAAAACATTTTAGTTTTGCTGACAGGATACACCATTTAGCCATGTCTGATGTTTTTTGCGATTACGGTTTTTGTTAACTACCGAAAGATGAATTATTGTATTGTAATTCGCTCGATAACGATGGCCGGGTCAAGGGGTTCAATTCTCACCATGTGCCGCCCCTGTCTCAGTGGTTGAATCGGTATGACATGCTTGTTGACACGGGTTGTCTCCCATTCAAAATTCTGGTCGCGACTCATTTGCACGACATACCGGCTTGCCTCGTTGACATTGACAGTGCTGATTTCATTTCCGTCAATCGACACCCTGAGCCTCATCCCCCTGCCACTGTTGAACGGGAAAGTGGGAGCAAGAGCCAATGTCAGCTTTGATGTCTGCACATCCGCAGGAATATCGACAGCATATTCCAGGCTTGCCCCTTCCGTAGATTCCGTATAAGGGAAGAGCGCGACTGCCGACTTGTAAATACCAAAGTCGGGAATCACCTGCCATGAGGCCTTGGATGCGTTGACCGCACTCACAAACTCATCACCTTCCATAACGAACTCCTTACGCGGCTTGATCACCAGCTCCGTCTCGGGCTCCGCCTTATCCACATCAAGATATGTCACTTGCGGCCTTATATTTTCCTTTGGCCCGTTCCACGATGTATATCCGATATGCACCTCATCCATAAAGTGGTTCCATTTTCCACCAGCTATCTCGTGATTATAGTAACCGGTCAGTCTCTTGTCGTTATCAAAACATTCGTTCACCTTATCTGCCCATTTGTTGGCACTGACAGAATTTCTCTTTACCATATAACGGTTCATAGCCAGGGCGTAATACATATTATAGAGGTTGTCCAATGCGGCTACCGGGAAGGCAATGATTTGGTCGTATGTGTCATGCAATTCCCCTGGCATTTGTTCCCTCAGCGCCACTGCGTCCTGATTGAGCCTGTCGTATTCCTCCACCCTCTCTTTCCATTCTCCGTTCTCAAGATTGAATGTATTGGCTTCTAACGACTCCGCTGTCCTTCGATGGGAATATTTGCACTGCAAGTTAAGTATTCTCGCAGCCTCAGCAGCAAACCGCTCCCCAAAGAGCTGAATGCAGAACTGCTCTGTGTATTGCCGCAGGTTTCCGGGATTAAACTGCTTTGGATTCCACGCCATGCGGCACCAGAAATCAATCGGGAACTCCATGGGTTTCAGGTCACCGACATTGAGGATCCACAACTTGTCCACTCCATAGTCGTATGTCAGCTGCATCTGCTCCCACATCCTCTGTATCTGACTTACATTAATCCACTTGCTATTGCGTGGCGCTCCCACATAGTCCACATGATAATAAAGTCCGTATCCGCCCTTATGTCTGTTTGCAAACGCTCCCTGAGCGTTGCTTCCGTCAAGCTCTGGCAGTATTCTGACATTTCCCCAGTTGTCATCACAAAGGAGTAGAATCACATCGTCGGGCACCCTCATGCCTTTCTCATAATACTCCTGCACTTCCTTATACAGCGCCCACACCTGCGGTGTCTGGTCTGCCGGCTTTCCCGTAGCCTGCTCAATGAGGTTTCTCTGGCTGTTGACAATTCTCTCCAACAACTCCACATCCGCCTTCTCTCCCATCGGCTCGTCTCCATCGCCTCTCATGCCTATGGTAACCACATCCTCAGTATCCTTAAGACGGGCAACCCCTGAACGCCAGAAATCCTCAAGCTGTTCACGGTTGCTGTCGAAGTTCCACGCTCCCCGGTTTTTCATCTTTCTCCACTCCTGGTGTGCCCGTCCCATCGGCTCGTGGTGACTTGTTCCCATTATTATGCCCATGTCGTCGGCTGTCTGTATGTTGAGGGGGTCGTCGGAATAGAACGCGGAACTCCACATCGCAGGCCACATAAAGTTGGCTTTAAGCCTGAGAAGCAACTCAAACACCCTTTCATAAAAGTTGTGATTGTAAACACCGCCGTAATTTTGTCGTACCCATCCGCTAAGGCAAGGCGCCTCATCATTCAGGAAAATACCACGGTAGCGCACCGCCGGTTCCCCATCAGAAAAAATACCTTTCTTAATATATAATGACTTCTGAGGTTTGACCGGTACATCCGCCCAGTCATACCAAGGGCTGACACCAATCTGGCGACAAAACTCATATACGCCATAGATCGTTCCCCGCTTGTCGGATCCCGCTATGACAAGCCGGTTACCGGCAAATGAGATGATGAATTTCTCGCGCCTTCCCTGCAGCTCTTTTTTCATGGTAGCTTTCCTGAGGTATTTATTTACGTTTTTCGCCTTACCGTATGTGCCGACTACAATCGGGAAGTCATTCCTCCCCATGACCTTCAAGAGGTCCTTTTTCATGTTTTCCACAGCCAGGTGTACTCCTTTAAAATCGTCAGCATCGGTTTTCACATCCCCATGAAGGGAAGAGAAATTCACACACTGAGCCTGCCCCTCGAAAAAGGCAAACTGCTCTGCCGCTTTTGCACCCAAACCAAAAGCAAGGCATATAATGATAATAGTAACCAACTTTCTCATACCTCAAAAATTTGATACAGCAAAGTTAGTTAAGAATAAAAAGACAAAAAAAATATTGCATTACACAAATTTTATTATGGGTTACATATTTGGATATGCCACATAAAAGCACTAACTTTGTAAAAAATACGAAAGACGCAATGTTACGAACAATCATAAACTCTACAGACGTCGCCAAAGTCCGCAATCTTCTCAAAGACAGTCGCAACATAGTGATAACCACGCACGTAAGTCCTGACGGCGATGCCATTGGTTCCTCTCTTGCCCTATACGAATATCTGAAACGTAAGGGTAAGCAGGTGAATGTAATTGTCCCCAATTACTTTCCCGACTTTCTGCACTGGATGCATGACGCAGACAAGATTATCCAGTATGACCGCCACCGCGCCCAGTCAAAATTACTGATACAAGGCGCCGACCTGATTGTGGCTTTAGACTATAACAGTCTGAGCCGTGTTGAAGAGCTTCAGCTTCCGTTGAGATACAGCAAGTGCCCGCGTCTTATGATAGACCACCACGAGTCTCCCGACAAGTTCTGCACTATTCAGATATCCCGTCCTGAAATGAGCAGCACGTGCGAGCTGCTGTACCGACTGTTTGTCGCTCTCGACGAGACCCGCAACATAAGCCTCCATTGCGCTGAGGACCTGTATGCCGGCATGTGCACTGACACCGGCCGTTTCACCTACGGATCCAACGACCCGGAAATATTTGTAATAATCTCTGAGCTTATGCGCAAAGGGATCGACAAAGACTCCATAATCCGCAATATATACAATCAGAACAGCGAAGGGCGCTACCGGTTGATGGGACACATTCTCTCGGAGAAGCTGGAGCTGTTCCCTGAGATTCACTCAGCCCTGTTCGCTTTAGACCGCAACGAGCTAAAGCGTTTCAAATACAAGAAAGGTGACGCGGAAGGTTTTGTCAACATACCCCTCGAGATTAAAGGAATAGATGTGAGCGTGTCATTACGTGAGGACACCGAGCGAGACCAGATATTTGTGTCGCTTCGCAGTGTGGGCGACATCACCGTCGATGGCATAGCCTCCCGCCATTTCAACGGAGGCGGTCATCAGAATGCCGCAGGAGGTCGCCTGTTCTGTCCCATGGCCGAGGCATTGGAATTCACAAGACGCGTCCTTAAAGAAGAGCTTGGAGAGTTGTTCTCTCCCCCAGCCGCCACGACTCCCCGCGAAGAAGATGAGCCCTCAAACTGAAAGACATGCAAGGGCTTTACATACATATTCCCTTCTGTGCGTCCCGCTGCATCTATTGCGACTTCTATTCCACAACCCGGCTCTCCGAGCGCAACCGATATGTTGACGCATTGACTCAGGAGTTAAAAATGAGGAGCAGCGAGATTGGTGACGCTGAGAAATATCTGAGCACTATATACATAGGTGGCGGCACTCCCTCACAACTCTCCACGCGCCACATATCACTTCTGTTTGATACAATACAAAAGTATTTCAATGTGTCGTCCGATGCCGAAGTGACAATTGAATGCAATCCCGAAGACATCAATGACGATTTTCTGCATGGTTTGCGTGGCACTCCCGTAAACCGCCTGAGCATGGGTATCCAGACCTTCTCAGATGAACGCCTGAGATTTCTTCGTCGTCGGCACACAAGCTCCAAAGCGACAGAGGCGGTCGAATCCTGCAAGCTTGCCGGATTCACCAATATCAGCATAGACCTGATGTTCGGTTTTCCTGGAGAGACCCCAGCCGAATGGGAGCATGACCTTTCCCAAGCCTTTTCCCTGCAAGTCCCTCATATCTCCGCCTACTCTCTTATGTATGAAGAAGGGACGGCGTTAAGCAAGATGAGGGAATCGGGCATAATCCGCTCCACAGATGACGAGACCTGCAACAAAATGTACTCCTTGCTTCTCGACCGGGCAGAGTCAAACGGATACATACACTACGAAATCTCCAACTTCTGTCTGCCTGGTTTCCACTCACGTCATAACAGAAGTTATTGGCAAGGCATTCCATATATAGGAATAGGAGCCGCAGCCCACTCGTTCGACGGTCAAACCCGCCGTTGGAACATCTCTGATTTGAAAAAATATATTCACATAATTGAGAACGGTGAAAAATATTGGGAATGTGAGATTCTAAATCAGAATGACAAATATAATGAATATGTAATGACCCGCCTTCGTACACAAGAAGGGATTGATATTCATGAATTCCAAAACATTTTTGAAAATAAATATTTTCAATACCTGACAGAAAATGCATCCAAGCATATAGTAAGAGGTGATTTAGTACAAGAAAAGGGTAAAATCCATCTCAGTAGAAGAGGAATATTTATCTCAGACAGCATAATATCCGATTTATTCATGATATGAGAAAAAAATGTTGTTGTGTGCGTACACAACAACACAAAATCATCAAAAAAGAGCACAAAAATCAAAAAGTTACAGTTTGAAACGTTAAAATTGTGTTAAAATCTAAAAAAAAATCTCTTTAGGAGAACAACGTATTGAAAAAGTCCATAACTTTGCATCGTTTTTAAGTAACAACATTTATTTAAACATTTAAATCATTCAAAAAAATGAAAAAGTTGGTATTGATGGTTGCTGCTGTTGCAGCTATGACTTTTGTATCTTGTGACAACAAGAAGGCTGAGAACGCAAACGGCGAGGCTACTGATTCTGCTGCTGTAGATTCTGCTGCTGCTGTTGTTGACTCTGCTGCTGCTGTTGTTGACTCTGCTGCCGCTGTTGTTGACTCTGCTGCTGCTGTTGTTGAGGAGGCTACTGCTGACGCTGAGGAGGCTGTTGCTGACGCTGAGGCTGCTGCTGAGGAGGTTGCAGAAGAGGCTGCTCCTGCTGAAGAGGCTGCTCCTGCTGAGTAATTTTCAGTTACTAGCACAAGCTACAAACAACCAACGCCAGGGGACGAGTTCCCCGACGAGAGAATTGAAACCTGCGGGCATTGCCCAGCAGGTTTTTTTTACGTTGTTATCCTGTTGAATACATATAATTCAAGTTCCGCAAACTCAACAAGAAGCGATAATGCTGACATTGTTGAACCTTTTCAGGGTTCGCATAGAACAAGAGACTCCATACCCCGGGTGATAAAGTCGGATCGTAGCCATGTCGTTCTGTGAGCC
>JAZUMZ010000264.1:0-17870 GCA_045603885.1 Bacteroidaceae bacterium
ATTTGTTTTGTTTATCTTTCTGTAAATCAATCGGATAAAAAAATTGTAACATATTAGACAATCGATGTTACACACATTGTTTTGCTGTTTGTTAATTTTTGTGTAATTTTGTTGCAAATTTAAAAAATACTAAAAACAAAAACATGAAACCAAAGCAATTGTTTTATCGTTTGAAGTCAAATTGGCTACCTGCGGCAGTTATAGCGACAGCTGGATTATTTGCTTGTGAGGATGGCTACGATTTGGCTAAAGAAGATCCGTCGTGGTTGGGATCTAGCATTTATGACTATCTCACACAGAATGGGGATTTCACCAACGTGGTGAGGATTATTGATGATTTGGGATATTCACAGGTTCTCGCTAAGACAGGAAGTAAGACACTGTTCGTAGGAAATGACGAGGCGTTTGAGAACTTTTACAAAGACAACAACTGGGGTGTCCACTCATACAATGACTTGTCATTGGCGCAGAAAAAACTCATCCTTTATGGAAGTATGATTAACAACTCCTGTCAGGTCGCTTATCTCAGTAGTTCTGAAGGACCAACTGAGGGTGATTGTATGAGACGTATCACAGCAACCAGTGAGTTCGACTCTGTACCTGTCATGAAACCAGAAAAAATGCCAGACAATCCATATTGGGCAAGATATAAAAACAACGGAAAATCTATTGTCTGCATGAGTGATATGACAGCGCCGCCAATGATTCATTTTGTTCAGGCGTTTCTAGAGAATAAGCTCATTACAGACGACGATTGTGATTTTCTTTTCAACTATGAAACACACAGGCAGGCTGGAGATGCAAGCGTGAATGGCTCGGTTATGGCAGAGCAGAACATAAAATGCTCTAACGGATTCATTCATCGTATGGAAGATGTCATCACACCGCTGCCAAACATGGCAGATCTTATCTCTAATAATCCCAACACATCGGATTATGCGAAGCTCCTTAACCGTTATTGCGCCCCTTATTATGCGGGCAACGAGGCAACACTTGAATATAACGGATTATATAACACAAATATCGACTCACTTTATGAGAAACGTTATTTCTCTAAAAGAAGCCAAGGGGCTAAGGCTCTTGAGTTGACACCCGACGAAGGTCCTGTTAACGGATTGCTTAAGTTTGATCCGGGATGGAACCGCTTTTATTCCACTACAACAAATAGTACCAGCGAGAATGTTGCATTACAGGAAAATATGGGAGTTATGCTCGTGCCAAGCAACAAGGCTTTGGAAAATTATTGGGAGAATGGAGCTGGCAAAGTCTTGAAAGACTATTATGGATCTTGGGAAAAAGTGCCTGATGACGTGGTAGCAAAAATGCTTAATGTCAACATGCTTAATTCTTTCGTTAATTCTGTTCCAAGCAAATTTAAGACAGTACTCAACGATGCGAACGACGAGCTTGGTCTTGAGAAACAATATGTTGACTCTGTGCTGCTTTGCTGTAATGGTGCTGTATATATTACTAATAAGGTGTTCAATCCTGTTGCATATATATCTGTAACTTTCCCTGCACTGATTAACGAGAATATGAAAATATTGTATTGGGGGGTTGAGCAAAATGGATTCGATGTTTATCTAAACTCACAAAACACATATTATAGTCTTTTTGTGCCTGATAACAACTCACTGCTGGAGTATATTGACCCTTGTTCTTATGGAAAGACTGAGACTCAGTTGTTCAGATTCCACTACAAACCAAATGCACAGACAGAAAGAGAACGTGTATGGGCAAGCATATGGAATTATGACACTGAGACAGGATTAGTCGGCGACTCTATCTCTGAGGCATCTTATTCACAAATCACCAACCGATTAAAGGACATTCTCGATACTCACATTGTCATTGGAAATGTTGAGGACGGAAACACATTTTATCAAACAAAAGGCGGAAGCATGGTTAAAGTGTCCAATGCATCGGCGGGAGTTAATGGTATGACCGTTCAAGGTGGTTTGCAAATTGAAAATGGAAAGAGTGTAGCTATAAAACAGATTTATGATGAGTCTTATGAAGGTAATGGTAAAACATATATCCTCCATGAGGAGCCTATAATGACTGCTAAAAAGTCCGTGTTCGATGTTCTCGGTGAACATGACGAGTTTAAAGCTTTTCATGACTTGTTGCAAAGTTCTTCTTTACTGGAGACTATCCATGTCATCGGTACTGACCAACATGCTTGCGCAAGCACCAACATTTCTTTATTCAATACCTATAGATATACAATATATGTACCGACAAACCAGTCAATAAACAAACTTCATGCTGATGGAAAGCTTCCTACCTGGGAAATGGTGGATAACGAAGATGATGAAGAAAAAAAGGATAGTTTAATTAATGAAATTGAGACTTTTATAAAATATCACATTCAAGATAATGCCTATTTTATCGGACAGGGAAACGAAAGTGGAGAGTTCGAGACATCGGCTTATAAAATTCTTGATGAAGGTGTTTTGGCATATTATAAGCTGAATACTAACGTTTCAAACGACGGAATCACTATAATTGACGGTATGGGAAACACAAGAAAAGTTGATACTAAGAATGGTCTCTATAACATCATGGCAAGAGAGTATCAGTATAACAGTTCTGATGCACTAAATGCGTCTGAAATATATACATCCTCATTTGCTGTCATTCACCAGATTGACGGAGCTTTAAATTACAAATAATCAAACCGTGAAGATTATGAAAAACTATAAAAGTATCTTGTTTATTTTAATGGCTTTTGTGCCATTGCTCGCTAAGGCACAGACACCTGGCACCATGATTCACGGTACTGTAAGCGATGAAATTGAGCCGCTTATGATGTGTAACGTCGTTGAGATAGACGAGGCTAACCGTATCGTGGCTCATGGACAAACCGACATGAATGGTAATTTCTCTTTCAGAATTGTCAACCCAAAACATAGGCTGAAAATTTCTTATGTAGGATATAAGACTCAGATAATACCTATAAAAGGCACCAGCTACAATATTAAACTTGAAGACGCGTCGAAAATTGAGGAAGTTGTCATAAAGGCAACAAAGAGAACACAGACAAGCGGATTGGCGATTCCTGTCAGGGAAATGTCGGTGGCACACCAAACAATCGATGCCAAAGAGTTTGAGGGCTTAGGTATAACTACTGTTGACGAGGCTCTGCAAGGACGTATCTCGGGACTTGATATCGTAAGCAATTCGGGAAACCTCGGATCTGGGACAAGCATGAGGCTCCGCGGTGTAAGCTCTATCAATGGTAGCAGCGAACCGCTGATTGTGGTTGACGGAAATATATTTGAAAGCGACTATAACGCCAACTTCGATTTCGCAAATGCAACAGAAGACCAATTTGCGGAGCTTCTAAACGTAAACCCTGATGATATTGCATCAATTTCTGTACTAAAAGACGCAGCGGGAACGGCTATTTACGGATCTCAAGGAGCTAACGGTGTTATTGAAATTCGAACTAAAAGAGGAAGCCGTGGAAAGACTAAGGTACAGTATTCCTATAGAGTCATGGCTACATTCCAACCTCAAGGAATACGTCTCCTCAACGGAGATCAATACACAATGCTTATGAAGGAAGCATATTATAACCCTACATTATCAGATGAAGCTGCTAATATCAGGGAGTTTAACTATGATCCTTCATGGAATGAATATGAGATGTACAATAACAACACAGACTGGCGTAAGGAGATTCGTCAGACCGGTTGGCAACAAAAACATTATGTAAGCCTTTCGGGTGGAGGTGAGAAGGCCAATTTCCGCATTGCCGGAGGTTATGATAACCAGACTGGTACTGTTATCAAACAAAGACTCGATAGGTTCACTACTCGTGCGGCACTTGATTATTTTGTAAGTGATCGTATTAAAATTGTCACCAATTTCAATATGACCTATACCAACAACAAGAAAAATTACAGGGATAATTCTGTTATAAATCAGGACTTACTTGGTATCGCTTATCAAAAAATGCCAAACCTATCTGTTTACGAGCAAGACCAAAATGGTAAAAATCTTAATGATTATTATCACATGCTTAAAACCGCTTCGGCTGAACTTCTTAAGGATCAATATAAATACGTAAATCCTGTTGCATTAGCACATCAGGCACGTAACGACGAATCAACATACCAGATACAACCTGAGTTCCAATTGCATTATGACTTGCTTGGAACTCATGATGACCAAACCAGACTTAAATATGAAGGAAAGATTCTTTTCAATATTTTTAATAAATATAATGATATGTTCTATCCCTCAAGTCTGGTTACTGATGGATGGTCAAGCACTCAAAACAATAAGACGACCGCAGACTCTCATAAGAGTACTGCTGTGACTACAACACACAGGTTAACTATAACCCCTGTGTTTAAAAACGAAGACCATTCGTTCATGGCTTTCGCTCAGTTTCAGCTTACAGACGGATCATCAAAATCTACAAATGAAGTCGTGTGGAAACTTCCTAATGTTATTGAGTCACCTACAGCAGACGGAATTGTTGGTGGTATGAGTACGTCAAGCGGGCAGTGGAGAAGTGTTTACCTCACATTCTCTGCTCATTATGCATACAAAGGAAAATATATCGCTGACTTCAGCTTCCGAAGAGACGGCTCTACAAAATTTGGAGATAAAAGCAGATGGGGTAATTTCCCTGCTTTATCCTTCAGGTGGAATATCAGCGATGAGAAATTTATGCAGAAATTGAAATGGGTCAACATGCTCTCAATCCGTCCAGGATGGGGTGTTGTAGGTAATCAACCGGGAGGTGAATATTTGTATTTCTCCAAATATTCCAGTGGTTCTGCATATAATAGCTCCACTTCTGTGGCACCGAGCAACATCAGACTCAGCTCTTTGAAGTGGGAAGAGAAGGAAACATGGAACCTCGGATTTGACTTGGGGTTGTTTAATAACAAAATTACAGCGGATTTTAATATCTACACGCAGAAAACATCCGATCTGCTGATGTATAACAGACGAATTCCAACATCATCAGGATATCAATATCTTAACTACCAAAATGTTGGTGACATGAGAAACACCGGATGGGAATTCAACATCAACGGACAGGATATTGTAAAAATAGGAAAGTTGAAGGCAAGCTTTAATGTGACATTTGCAAACAACAAAAATGAGATCATTAAAATGGATGAGACTGTACTTGCGTCACTTAACAGTGATTTCAACAACAGAAACGGATCCTACCTAACTCGTGTACAGTTACATAATGCTTTCGGATCAATCTATGGGTTTAGATACAAAGGTGTTTATCAGTACAGTAAATATACACCAGTGGAAGTGGAGGGAGTAAGCGGACCAAATGCTCCTGTCGCTCGTGACGCTGAAGGAAATGTTGTTGTTGACAAGAATGGATATACAATCCCGATGGTATTCGGATATGAAAGCAACGACAAATCATATATATATAAATTTAAAGGTGGAGATGCCATTTACGAGGATATAAACCATGACGGAAATATTAATGAACTTGATATCGTATATCTTGGCAGCTCATTGCCGAAAGTTACCGGAGGATGGGGGTTCAAGCTACAATATGGACGTTGGACATGGAATAATCAGTTTAACTTTAGGGTTGGTAACAAAATCATAAATGCAGCAAGAATGAATGCGGAGAGTATGTATACCAACAACAATCAATCTACGGCGGTCAATTGGAGGTGGAGAATTGAGGGAGATAATGCTCGCCTGCCAAGAGCTCTCTATCAATCTGGATATAACTGGTTAGGGTCTGACCGGTTTATTGAATCAGGATCTTTCATGAGGCTGAATTATACACAATTGACTTACTCGCTTGATCCAAAGACAATAAAAGGATGGGGACTCACTCAGTTGAGCTTTTACCTTAGTGCCAACAACCTGTTCTGTTTGACCAGCTATTCAGGAGCTGATCCAGAGGTCGCATATGGAGGATACGGAGTTTCAACTGACAATGCACGTACTCCAAATGCCAGGTCTGTTACTTTCGGAGTTACTGTTCAATTCTAAATTTTCAAGATTATGGTTAAAAGAACTATTATAAAAAACACAGTCAAAACAATTCTGTCTGCTCTGATATCATTTACAACTCTATGCTCATGTGATGATTTCCTATCTATTGAGCCGCAGAATGATATCGTGCTTGAAAAGTATTGGACAGAGGAAGCTGATGTATATAGCGTGTTAAATTCTTGCTATGCTCAACTTGAAAGCAATGATTGTCTTAGAAGAATGGTCGTTTGGGGAGAATTACGCTCCGACAACATGACAAACGGATCGGGAACTTCACAGAATTTAAATAATATTCTGAAAGAGAATATTCTTGAGACTAACGATTTGGTCAACTGGCAATCTTTCTACAGTGTTATAAATCGGTGTAATACTGTGATTTTTTACGCACCAGGCGTAAACGAAATCGATCCGAATTTCACTGATGCGGAACTCAGGGCCACCATTGCCGAAGCTACAACTATAAGGGCGTTGTGTTATTTCTATCTTATAAGGACTTTTAGAGATGTGCCTTTTGTAGTTGAGCCATCAAACGATGACACACAGCAATACCAGATTCCTGCCACTCCTTTTGACGAAGTCTTAGACAAACTGATTACTGATGTTGAGAGCGTAATGAACGATGCGGTAAGAAGCTATGGAGAAGAAAGTATTGAAAACACTTGTCGCATTACAAGGTGGGCTTGTTATTCTTTGCTGGCTGACATGTATCTCTGGAAGGGGGAGTGGGAGAAATGTATTTACTATTGTGATCTTGTTATTGATCAGAAAATTAAAGAATATGAAGAGGACTATGAGGAGAATCCTACCACTCTCACAACAGAGCTTTATGGAAAATTTCCACTCATTTCTGAATCAACAAACAATAGTAATTATGCCGGCAATACATATAATGAGATTTTCGGTAAAGGTAATAGTTTTGAATCTATTTTTGAACTTAACTTCGTAAATAATCAATCTGTTACTAACTCAACCGTTTCTTCATTCTATGGCTCCAACTCATCTAAGACAGGTCAAATCGGTGTTCCCACATATCTTTATAAAGATGCCTATGCTGGACTTAATGATTACTTTACTAAAACAGACTGCAGATATTTGGAGAATATGACGGAAGTGAATAGTAAGGTGTACGTTTCTAAATATGTGAATCAAACAGTGTCCTTCAGAACAAGTACAACAACAGGAGGACAACCCTCTGTAAATTCAACTGCAAGATCTAATCAATATGCAAACTGGATTATATATAGATTAACCGATGTGATGCTCATGAGAGCAGAGGCTGAAGTTGAGTTGGCAGGAGATGTGACTTCCGAAGAGACTTTAACTGAGGAGCAGACACTTCATTACAGAAACGCATTTAATTGTGTGACCGCTGTATGGAAGAGAGCAAATAATAAAAGAGTGGCAACTACTGATACACTCGTTTTTGATGATTATGCCACTTCCAAAACTGCCATGGAGAATCTTGTATTAGATGAAAGACAGAGAGAACTTATGTTCGAAGGAAAAAGATGGTTTGACCTCGTCAGGATTTCAAGACGCGATGGTGATAATACAAGGCTCATTAATAAGGTTCTGCCTAAATTTACTGAGAATGCGAGTGTCATTAGAATCAAGCTGGCCACGCAAGATGTGTTATATTGGCCTTACTATAAAGAAGAGCTGAAACAAAATCCATATCTGACACAAAATCCTGCTTACGAGACTGATAAAACAGAACAAAACAGGTAGTTGGAAATATGTTCTATAATATTATATAAGTCAAATAAATACATTTTTATATATGATACATCGTCATTTTTTTAGTTGGTTTGTTGGAATGTTTATGGTAATTGCAACTGCAATTACTGTTGAAAGTTGCTCCGATGAACCAGATTTGGAGAACTATTATACGTTTACTGGTGAGATGGTAAGTGACTATCTTGACAGCAGGCCAGAGACATATAGTGAGTTTACTACCATCCTGAGACGTTCTGGGTTGTATGGTATGATGGCTACGTATGGTACATATACTTGTTTTGCACCGACAAATGAAGCTGTGGATAATTACCTGAGACAACATGGACTCACAAGTGTGGATCAACTTACAAAGGAGGAATGTGACACTATTTCATGGAACCATATTATACAGGAGACTTATTTCACAACTGATCTCAGTGACGGTAATATTTCTACTCCTAACATGAACAACAGGTTCCTGACTTTCTCATGCGATAGTGACGCTTTAGCCGGAGGCAATGTCATGTATTTTATCAATATGTCATCAAAATTAATTACAAGAGATGATTCTGTTGAAAACGGTGTTGTTCACACACTTGATAAGGTGATTCAGCCATCAAGCGCATATCTTCCGGAACTTATGCTTGAGGACAAGGCTATTTCACTCTTTACATCAGCACTTACTCTTACCGGCCTTAATGACAGCCTCTATGAGTTCCTTGATCCCAATTATACGATTGATAAGGATTCTGTTTTTCAAGGACAACCTTTCCATCGAACTGGAGCAACTTATATGATGTATTATCCCGAGACTCGTCAGCAGCGATATACTGTTTTTGCTGAAACCAATCAAGTCTTCAGAAATGCAGGTATTAACAATTTGGAAGATTTGAAAAAATATGCCAAAGAAGTTTATGACAAAATGTATCCGGCTGACGAGGGATTATATGATAATGACTGGACTAACAGGAAGAATCCTCTTAACAGGTTTATTGCATACCATTTATTGCCCTATTATGGAGCAATCAATGACCTGACTATATCAGAGAGTGGGATTGACTATAAGACAACTTGTGCTATGCCAAACCTGATTGACTGTACAGATTGGTACACCACTTGTATGCCTGGAACGATAATGAAAATTTCATCACCTGCAGAAGGATTGTTTATCAACCGTAAAGGGGTTGCCAATAACTATACAGTCAGAGGTGTAATGGTATATACGCCTACAGATATGAAGACTGTCCACGACCAGGAAATTGCAGAGATGGGATTGCCTTCTGATACACTTAATCAACAGGCTATAAATGGTATATATCATTACATTGATGATGTGTTGACATATAACACAACAACGCGGGATGTTGTTTTCAATGACAGAATCAGATGGGATGTGGTGACTATGTCAACTGAATTCCTTAACGCAGGAGCAAGAGGTAATACTAACGGACAACATCTTACAGGATTTAAACAAGTTGAAGGATGGGATTTCCACGGAATAAATCCGACACTGGCACTTAGGGAGAGAGGAGTATGGATGGCTACTTATTCTGATGCGGTTGACTTGATTGGGCAGTTTGATGTCAGCTTCAAACTTCCTCCTGTCCCTGCGAATACTTATGAGATAAGATTCGGATATGGCGCAGGAAACGATAGAGGCGTTGTACAAATTTATTTCGGAGAAAAAGATGATTTAAAACCTATGGGGCTACCAATCGATTTCCGTATTTGGGGAGGTGACCCTTCAATTGGATGGGTGGCCGACACCGATGACGAGGAAGAGAACCGTGCTATCGACAAAGCTATGCATAACAGAGGTTATATGAAAGATATGGACTCTTGGAACCAGGGAGGATCTAATAATCTCAGGGCCAACAATGGAAAATACAGAAAAATTCTCACAACACAGGCACTTGATCCTAACAAGGAATATTGGTTGAGAATTAAACTTGTTATTGAAAATAAGGAAGCTGAACTTCCGATTAATTATTTCGAGTTCTGTCCTAAGAGTGTTTATGCTGGACAAACAGCTGAGGACACTCATTAATAATCAAATACCATTCATAATATGAAAATGAAATTATTATTTTATCTTTTCTCCGTAACTTTCCTTTTGAGTTGCAATGACTCATGGGACGACCATTATGATGTGAGCCAGAAAAATGGAGATGAGACTATATATGAGTTGTTGCAACAACAACCACAACTTGGTGATTTTATTAAAGTGCTTAATGCAACACATATTTATAATAACAACAAACCCACAAAGGTTACTTTTGCGGAATTACTTAACTCTGATCAGGCAATCACTGTTTGGGCTCCTGTAAACGGATCTTTTAATGTGGACTCATTGTTGCAACTTTGTCAATCTCAAAAAGGAGACTCATCGGTGTCTAGACATTTCGTTATGAACCATATTGCACATAATCTATATAATATGAATATGGAGACTGAAGAAAATGTTAAGATGCTTAATGATAAGTTTCTTAAACTTACACCAAAGTCTTTATATAATTCCATGGTAGTGGGAGATGATTACAATATCCCGGCTTCTAACGGACTACTTCACATCGTTGACCACGAAGCATGGTATACCTACAATATATATGAGGGAATGACATCACTTGATGAATTTTGTCATATCGGAGATTTCCTGAAAAAATATGAAAAACAGGAACTTGATGAAAATAGGTCAATACAGGCCGACGTGGTTGACGGAATGAAGGTGTATTCTGACTCAGTCATGATTACAGAGAACAACCTCTTCAGGGTGTTCGATCAAATTATGTCGGAAGACTCTATATATGGCATGTTGGCTCCAAATACAGAGATATGGAATGATGTCTTCAATGAAGCCAAACAATACTTCAATTATGGTTCAATTGAGAAAGCAGACTCCATTTCTGATTATTGGACAAATGTCTCACTAATCAGAGACCTAATTTTTAACCGTAATGTTCAACGTTCAGAAAACGACTCAATTTTTACAACGTCTTTTTCTGTGGCTGACTGGCCATATCATGTGTTTTACAAGCCTTTTACAGCTGGTGGGTATCTTGACCCTGCTAATGTAAAAGACTCGCTACAATGCTCTAATGGTAAAATATATAGAATTGAGAAATGGCCATTCACCCCACAAGAGCTTTATTTCAGACCGATTACGGTACAGGGAGAAAGAGAGGCAAACCTTAGAGAATATAAAGACTGCTCTTTCAACTATAGATCGGCTATCGGTGACACTATCTCAGGTAATGGATACTTGGATATAGTGCCAAGAACAGGAACAAGTAACTGGAACGCAACGTTTGAAATAAAGAACACTTTATCAGGTACTTATGATATATACGCTGTAGTTCTCCCAAAAACTGTTTACATGGCTAACTCAAGAGACTTCAAACCTAATAAGTTTAAGGCTACACTTAATTATGTAGACGAAAACGGAGAAAAGCAAACTGAGCCATTCAACAAGGAGATTACCAACAATCCACATAAGGCGGATTCAGTACTTATTGGAAGATTTACATTCCCGGTATGTAATTACCAGCAACAAGATGCTATTGTCAGCCTTCAACTGCAATGTTCTATTGCCAACAGGCAAACACAATTCTCAAGAGAGATGTTCCTCGACTGTATCTATCTTAAACCTGTTTCTGAAGTTGAAGCTAATAGAAGAAAGGAGGCATGCAAATGAAAAAAATTATTATATGCACCGTGGCTGCCGCGGTTAGTTTGATTTCTGTATGTGTTAAGGCACAGGAACAAGATTCTATTAATTATCGAATTGTTACTGGTAGGGTTGTAGATGCTGCAACTGGTCAACCGGCACCTGGTGTTCAGGTAAGGGCATATAATGATAATGCTTTCTCGGCTATGACTGGTGATGATGGAGTATATCAGTTGAAAATACCAGTATATACTTCTTCTTTGACTTTTTGGGCGGATGGATACATTCTTATACAAAAACCAGTCGCAGGGGGAGATATAATGACCGATGTGTCAATGTATTCTTCCCAATTTGGAGAGATTTATCAGCGTAAGGCATCAGCTGTTAGTGGTAAAACAACAATCGTGAAATACAACAATAACGATATCTCAATTGACAACCAGATTCAGGGAAACCTTGGAGGAGATATTTATACTACCATGAGAGGGGGACAAGCTGCACAGGGAGTAAGGATGCTTATGAATGGTATTAACTCCCTTAACAGTAATGCTCAACCGCTGGTGATTGTGGACGGAGTCATTCAGAATATGCAGTATGGCTCTCCATCACTTCATGATGGTTTTTTCAACAATATTCTTGCTAACATTATGGTAGAGGATATAGAGAAAGTGTCTGTATTGAAAAATGGAACTGCTATTTATGGTGCGAAAGGAGCCAATGGAGTACTTGTTATTGAGACTAAGAGAAATAAGTCCATGGCAACAAAAATCGATGTAAGTGTTGGCGGATCTTATGAACTCCTTCCCAAATTACCCGATATGATGAATTCAGCACAATTCCGTGTTTTTGCATCAGAGATGATCGGTACTACTGGTACAAAAAATAATTCTTTTAAATTCTTACAGACAGACCCGGGGTATTACTATTATAATATGTACCATAATTCTACAGATTGGTCTGACAATGTTTATAAAGAGGCCTGGACGCAAAACTATAGCATTAATGTTCAAGGAGGTGATGACATAGCTAATTATAACCTGTCTGTAGGATATACGGGCACTGATAACACAATTAAGGATTTCTCGTTCTCTCGATTTAACCTCAGGTTGAACTCTGATATTGTACTGGCAAAAGCATTGAATGTAAGGTTTGATGCAGCTTATGCTGATGTTACACGTAATATGAGAGATGATGGAGTTAAAGAGAATGTTACCGATGGTGTCATTTCTTCACCAGCTTTCTTATCGCTGATTAAAGCTCCGTTCCTCTCTCCGTTTGCATATGATACAAAAGGAAATATATCTTCATATCTTGCCGGACCAGACGATTATCTCTCAGATGTGGTCACGGCTAGAAAAGATTATACTACATCACTATCCAACCCGCTATCAATTTTAGACAATGGAGAAGGAAAAAACAAGAACTATTTTGGAAACAGGTCTGTATCGCTCTCTATTACGCCGAATTGGGACATCAACAAATACATGAGCCTCTCCGACCAGTTTGCTTTCCAGCTTGTCAACACTGACGAGAATTATTATCTGCCTACTACAGGAGTACCAAGGTACAACGTGGATGGTATTGGAGATGTGGACAACTGTGCAAGTGCGTTAGCAGGAAGGCAGATTACGGTGATGAATGACTTGAGATTGAGATTTGAGAAAAGAATCAAGGAGCATTATATCAATGCGACAGCTGGATTCCGATATATTCGTGATACATACAAGCTTAACACTCAGATTGGATATAATACAGGTAATGATAAAACACCCAATATGTCGAGCGATCTCGAATTTAAAAAGACTGACGGACTGGAAAGTAAGGATATAGACCTTACATATTACTTAACGGCAGACTATAATTTCAAAGAACGTTATTATCTCTATGCTGCTCTCGCCTTAGACGGTTCAAGCAAATTCGGAACTGACGCGCCAGAGGCTAAAAAGATCGGCAATTATGCATTTGGACTTTTCCCATCTGTTGAAGCGGCATGGATCATTACAAATGAAAAATGGTTCAAACCTACAAAAGCGGTTAACTTTTTAAGGATAAACCTTGGTTTTGACCTTCTTGGAAATGATGATATCAATTCTATTGCATCAAGAACATATTTCAAATCTGGAAAATTGTTCAACAGTCTTACAGGGCTGACTATGGAAAATTTGGGAAACACCAAGTTGCAATGGGAGACAACAGCAAGATTTACTGCAGGGATTAAAGGTGTGTTTGCCGACAACAGACTGGCTGTAGCGCTTAACTATTTTAATAGCAACACATACAATCTGCTCTCGCTTGGTACATTATCATACATCTCGGGATTGACTAACAATTGGATTAATGACGGACGTATTCATAATCAAGGATTTGACGTTAGCGCTGATGTTAAAGTTCTAAATACAAAGGACTGGAAATGGTCAATCGGATTCTCACTCGGACACTATGTTAATGAGATTAAACGTCTGCCTGCTGGATTAAACGAAATTACAACAGAAATGTATAATGCGACAATCATTAACAAAATCGGCAATGCGGCAGGATTGTTTTATGGATATAAGACGGATGGAGTATTTGCAACTGCTGAGGAAGCTGCATCTGCTGCTCTATACCAACAGACAGAGACAGGAGCAAAGCAATATTTCAAGGAGGGTGACATGAAGCTTGTTGATATTGATGGAAACCATGTTGTTGATTCCAAGGATATGCAAATTATCGGAGACCCTAATCCTGATTTTTATGGGGTTATATCAACACAATTGGCATGGAAAAACCTTACACTTTCCGCAACATTTAATTATTCTGTTGGTGGAGATGTATATAATTATCAAAGGTCAATTCTTGAGTCTGGAGCGTATTTCTATAACCAGACAACCAACATGCTTTCAAGATGGACTCATGAAGGGCAGGAGACCGATGTGCCTAGGGCCACATTCCTTGACGAGATGGGCAATAGCAGATTCTCTGACAGGTGGATTGAAGATGGATCATATCTGAAACTAAAAAACATTACTCTAAGCTATAAAATTCCTGTGAGAAGCCAGTTCCTCCAAGGACTTACTATATGGGGGGCTGCTAACAATGTGTTTACTATCACTAAATACCTCGGTTCGGATCCGGAATTTTCTGCGACTAATAACATCATAGGAATGGGAATTGATAGAGGATTGCTTTCGTCAGGACGTAGTTTTGCGTTTGGAGTGAAAATCAATTTGTAATGGTGATATATTTAGATAATATAAAATGACTTGTAACATGAAATCATATATCTATAAATTTGTATTGGCCTTATCGTGCCTCAGTTTCTCATTGGCTTTCACTGCTTGTGAGGAGACTGACTCTGAACTCGTTTCTTTTGTCGAGGATAACCGTCTCGATTCTCCTAATGATACATTGTATTCTCTTATGGGAATTGTAGGGAAAATGCAAGTTGTTGCCGACAGAACAATTCTACTGGGAGAACTGAGGGGAGAGCTTACGTCTTTGACTGATAACGCTACGCTTGACTTGAAGGCTATTGCTGATTTTAAAGCTGGTACAGATAATCCATATAATAATGCGAGAGATTATTATGCAATAATTCAGAATTGTAATTATTTTATCTCAAATGCCGACACTTTGCTGATGAAACGAAGACGCAAAGTGTTTGAGAAAGAAATGGCCGTTGTCAGAACGTATAGGGCATGGACATATCTACAGTTGGCATTGAACTATGGAAATATACCATTCTTTACTGAACCAATTTTGTACGAGAAAGATGCTAATCCGGATTTATATCCTCACTATGATGTCAAACAAGTGGCTGATTTCTTTATCGACGACCTAAAACCTTTTGTCGATACGGAATATCCCGAATACGGAGATATAAATTCGTTAAATTCCATGAAATTCTATATACCTGTCAGGGTGCTTCTGGGAGATTTGTGCCTTTACGCAGACAGATATAGGGAAGCCGCACAGTTCTATCACGATTTCCTGACTAAACAAGGTTCAGTATGGACTATTGGACAAGCTAATGTAAGATGGCATAATTTTGAGTTTGAGAATATTTCTGACGGATATGCCAGCCTCTTTACGAATAATTCAGCAGAGAACCTGCTGACCTTTATTCCTATGGAAACAAGGGAATACGATGGCGTAGTATCACATCTGCAGGATGTGTTCAACTCAACAGAAGAAAACAATTATTTCTATCAAGCTACACATTCTAAGGCTTATGACGAATTGTCACAAAAACAACAGTATGTACTCGTATATAGTGACCCTGTTACATTGCTACCTGATACTGTATATGCATCAGATACAATACATTATGAATCAGATCAGCAGAAAGGAGACCTGCGCCAACTTAGCATTTATAATCTGAGAAACCAGGCATCAGCTTCATCTAATTATTCTCAAATCAGACAGACTTGCTATAAATACAGAACTACAAATGTTAACTTGTATAGAGTACAGCATGTATATCTGAGATTCGCAGAGGCTCTTAATAGAGCAGGATACCCACAGGCTGCATTTGCTGTTCTTAAATATGGACTATGGAAAGACAATATAGAAAAATATGTGAGTGAAGATGAAAGAAACAGGGCTGGAGATTTACTCTCCTTTAGCGAATACACATTCTTGAGATCTAACACTATAGGCATTCATTCGAGAGGATCGGGAGATGCTGATGCTGACTCCACTTACGTAATACCTCAACTTGCCACATTGTCTGATTCCGTTGATTTTGTTGAGGAAAAAATTTGTGATGAGATGGCATTAGAGACTGCTGCAGAAGGACTAAGATATTATGATCTTATGAGAATAGCAACACATCGTAATGATCCGTCATTCCTTGCTGCTAAGGTTGCCTCAAGAAATGGAATAGATAATTTTGATCAAAATCTGTATAACCTTCTCTCAGACAATAAAAAATGGTACTTACCGTTAGATTAATCAGTGCAACTCTAACATATTTCAATTATGAATAACAAAGGAAGTAAATCTTATCTTATATCTATTGTAATGGTAGCTGTGCTTGGAGGACTTTTGTTCGGATACGACACAGCGGTTATTTCAGGGGCGGAAAAAGGACTTCAAGCTTTCTTCATTGGTGCGCAGGAGTTTCAATATACAGATTTTATGCATGGTTTTACATCTTCAAGCGCATTGATAGGTTGTATTGTAGGTTCTGCCATTTCAGGATTGTTGGCTTCAAGACTCGGACGAAAAAAATCGCTTGTTATCGCCGGGGGACTGTTCTTTATTTCAGCTTTGGGTTCTATGGAACCGGAATTTCTCTTTTTTGAAAAAGGCAATCCATCATTCTCACTGCTTATTATGTTTAATATTTATAGAGTGATTGGTGGAGTCGGGGTTGGTTTGGCTTCTGCGGTTTGTCCTATGTATATCGGTGAAGTTGCACCTTCGAATATCAGAGGTATGTTGGTGTCTTGGAACCAATTCGCTATAATTTTCGGACAACTTGTGGTTTATTTTGTGAATTTCTTGATTTTGGGCGATCACACCAATCCTGTTATTGAATCTATTGGACAAGGTCTTAATAAGGTATTGCCGGGAAGTGACATCTGGACTATTGAGACTGGATGGAGATATATGTTTGGTTCAGAGGCCGTACCAGCGGGATTGTTCACTTTGTTGATATGTCTCGTTCCTGAGACTCCAAGATATCTTGTAATGGTTAATAAAGATGAAAAAGCTCTTGCCGTTTTGTCAAAAATTAACGGGGAAGACAAAGGTAAACAGATTCTTCAAGATATCAAGGACACGATCACTGTTAAAACAGAAAAATTATTTACCTACGGATGGATGTGTATTTTTGTGGGTATTATGCTAAGCGTATTCCAGCAGGCTGTCGGAATTAATGCGGTGCTTTACTATGCACCTAGAATTTTCAGTGATATGGGCATGGACAATCCTATGGTTAATACAGTCATTATGGGTGTTGTTAACATTTTGTTTACTCTTGTAGCTATATTTACAGTCGAGAAATTGGGAAGAAAACCGCTCTTGATATGGGGCAGCATTGGAATGGCCATAGGAGCCATGGGGGTGGCTTTCACTTTCGGACATCAGGGAAAAGAAATGTTCACAATGATATCTATTATGATTTACAGTGCTTCATTTATGTTCTCATGGGGACCGATTTGTTGGGTGCTTATTGCGGAAATATTCCCGAATACAATTCGTGGAGCTGCTGTAGCTATTGCTGTTGCATTCCAGTGGATCTTTAATTTTATTGTCTCCTCTTCGTTTGTTCCGATGTTTAATATGCACTTGAGTGAAGGTGATGATTTCGGACATTGGTTTACATACGGGCTCTATGGTGTTATTTGTATAATTGCCGCCATATTTGTGGCTAAATTAGTACCTGAAACTAAAGGCAAAACTTTGGAGGATATGACTAAACTGTGGAAAAAACATTAGTGATTCTTTTTATATTTAAAACTGCTCCAGGGCATAAGCTTTGGAGCAGTTTCATTTTTTATTATAC